>NZ_DJGW01000021.1:0-16544 GCF_002432845.1 Sphaerochaeta sp. UBA5836 | reverse complement strand
CTGGCCATCAGCAGCCTGACATCCATATCGAATAAGTTCCTGGACATCACCAAGGTTGCAACGTTGGTATACATCTTCTTCCTGTTCTTGCTTTTGGAGCAGCAGAGCGTCATCCCCAAGTTGCTGGCGGCAGTACCGAAGAGCAAGGGAATGAAGATTGCGGTGATGTTTGAACGTATCACCCGCCAGATTTCCAAATATCTGCTTCTCAAAGCTGTCATCAGTACTTTCACCGGTCTGCTCTTCTTTCTGACAGCTGTCGTTACCGGCCTTGATCTGCCGATCCTCTGGGGTGTTCTTGCATTCATCTTCAATTTCATCCCTTCCATCGGATCGGTGATTGTCACCACCCTTACCATTCTCATGGCACTGGTTCAATTCGCACCCGATTGGACGAATGTCTTCTATGTCGGCATCTTGACAATCAGCACCCAGATGATTCTGGGCAACATCATCGATCCACGGCTTCAGGGGGGACAGCTCAACCTCTCTCCCTTCGTAATCTTGGTCTCCTTGTCTCTTTGGGGCTTCATCTGGGGCATACCCGGCATGTTCATCTCCGTACCCTTGACCAGTGTCCTGCAGATTCTCTGTGCCAATATCAAAAGCCTCAGGCCGGTTGCCATCCTCATCTCCAGCGGTAAGAGTTATCAGCGCGAAAGTGCGAAGCAGCGGGCGTTGGAACGGTATTTGCGCAAGCAGGAAAAGCTTAAGCGTGGAGAGCATCCGTCTGCCGCCCATATGGCGGAGGCAGAGGATCAAGAGGCGACCAATGTCTACCACAAAGGCGATTTTGTATTGCCCGAGAGTTTCGGCGACAAGAAATGAACGGCTTTCCTTCCCTGACAGAAACGGAGGCCGCTATTTATCTTCGGCCATCTTTCACCCTAGAAGAGACATCCCTGAAGGAGTTCCGCTCCCTCATATTGCAATTCTATGAGCATCATGGCCGCCGGTTTGCCTGGCGGCAGACCAGCGACCCTTACCGGATATTGCTCTCCGAGGTGATGCTTCAACAAACCCAAACCACCCGCGTTCAGCCCAAATATGAACTATTTCTTTCTCTCTGGCCGACCTTTGCCGATTTGGCGGGCTGCTCGCTTGATGAACTGCTCTATCATTGGAAAGGGCTTGGGTATAATCGCAGGGCATTGAATCTGAGAAAGAGTGCAAAAATGACCGAAGCCTGGGGTTGGACCATACCCGACGACCCCGCCTTGATCGCATCACTGCCCGGGGTGGGAAAAGCCACCTCTGCCGCACTGCAGGCCTTCTGCTACCAAAGAAAGTCCATCTATTTGGAAACAAACATCCGCAGGGTTCTTCTCACCTGTTTTTTCCCTGATGATGAGGCTGTGAAGGACAGGCGGTTGGAATCGCTGCTCTCCTTGTTGGCCGAAGGCGTTACGGATATGAAGAGCTGGTACTATGCCCTGATGGACTACGGGGTTTTGCTCAAGCAGCTGCTTCCGAATGCGAACGTGCGCAGTGCACACTATGCAAAGCAGAGCCCCTTCGAGAATTCGAATCGTCAGATTCGCGGGCAGTTGATCCACCTGCTCTCCGATACCGGAGCAAAAGAGCGGGAGCAGATACAAGCTGTGCTCTCATCGTTTGAAGAGGAGCGGATCGACAATTGCCTCGAACAACTGCAAAACGAAGGATTCGTGCAGGAGAAAGACGGTGTATACCGGATTGCTAAGGATTAGCTTTCTTATCGGCAGCCAGGTTTCCCCCCATGCCCAGGAGCATCAACAGCGAGCCAAGCAGCAGAGGCAATGAGAAACTGTCAAAGAATATCGTATCGATGGCCAGACTCATGAGAATCTGGGCTGAAGAGAGCAGCAGCGCCGAGTAGACCGCAGGAATCTTGACGATGACATAGCTTGTGCTCACAACCACAAACACGGCGAGTGTCCCACCGGAGAAAACCAACAAGAAGGGAAGGCCGGGCGTGGCGGCAAGACCTGCAAGGGTCTGTTCGCCCTGCAAAAGGAAGTAGAAGACCAAGCCTGCCGCCAAACCCCCGATGAAATTCTGATGGCTTGCCCGAATTGGTCCCTTGTAGATGGCCAAGGTGCTGTTGAGCACCATCTGGATCATGGTCAGAGATCCGGCAAGAATGCCAAGCAGGATTGAGAGTAGGGCGAAAGTCCCGTCGCCGCTGGTGGCCATTGCAAGGATTCCCGCCAGGCTGACCAGCAGGCTGACCGCCTTGGTTTTATTCAAGGAGCGTTTCTGCATTCCCATCCAACCGGTGAGGTCGAAGACCAGCGAGCAGATGCTCTGCCCGAAAACCGTTGAGGCCATGGCAAGCGAAGCTCCGGCATTGATCACGGTATAGTAATTCAAATTCAGGATGGCCAAACCGAACAACCCGTTGAAATACAAATACCACGGAGCTTTCAATCCAGGCCCCCGTATTGCCGGTTTGTTTCTGCCGACCAAAAGGATGAGGGAGAGGATGGTCAATCCGATGGTATGGTTGACGATCAAGGAGACGCCCATCGTAGTCGCCTGTCCGTAGAGGGTGTTGGCAACCACCATGACCGAAATGACCATGCCGGTCAGGATATCCAAAAAGAGATAGAGTGCTGGATTCATGGCTGTATTGTATCGCTACACGCCTTGTCTTGCCAGCACAACCTTCCTACAATGGGTGCATGTCAATACCAACCATCGACCGAAGTGCCCTCCCTCGCTTCCAGCAACTGTTGCTGAGCAAAGCGATGCCCCCCAACAGCCTGGGCAGGCTCAGCGAGCTCGCCTTGGACCTGGCCCTGATCCAACCCAGCCCGTTGGAGCACCTCCATCTTCTGATCTTTGCCGCCGATCATGGTATTGTCGAGGAGGGGGTGACTCACAGCCCTGTGGAAATAACCTACCAGCAGTGCTTGAATTTTGCTTCTGGTGGAGGTGCCTGTTCGCTCTTTGCATCCCAGGCTGATGCAGTGCTTTCAATCATTGATGTGGCTGTGAAGCACACCTTTCTTCCCTCCGATGGTGTGGTGGATGAGAAAGTAGCCTGGGGCAGTAGAAATTTCCTGACTGCTCCGGCGCTGGACAGGCAGTCCTGCCTCAAGGCGATGGACGCTGGAAAGCGAAACGTTGTGCACGCTCATACGAGAGGCTGTGACGTCATCGCCTTCGGTGAGATGGGAGTCGGAAACACCACCAGTGCGTCCAGCGTAGCTGCCGCCCTGACCGGTCTGCCTGTTGCCGCCCTTACCGGGAAGGGCTCCGGATTGAGCGATGCAGAGCTTGTGCACAAAATTTCCGTAATCGAGCAAGCCCTTGCATTGCATCCTGAGAGGGGACCAATGGATGTGTTGTGCAATCTTGGAGGGTATGAGATGGCCTCGATACTCGGGGGCATGCTGCAAGCAGCCGAATTGGGGCTTCCCATCCTGTTGGATGGGTATATCGTAAGCTGTGCCGCCTTGCTGGCGGTACGGCTTGAACCTGCATTGGTCGACTATTTGATTGCTTGCCACCGCTCAGCCATGCAGGGTCATCAGGCGGTGCTTGATGCCATAGGATGTAAAGCTCCTCTCTTGGACCTTTCGATGCAGTTGGGCGAAGGTACCGGGGCACTGGCCGCCTGGCCGCTGGTACGACTGGCAAGTCACTTGCTGTTTGATATGACCAGCTTCGAGGAGGGGTGTGTAACAGACAGCACGGCGCTGCTGAAGCGATTGGGGGTGGTATGAAGCAGCCGCATCTTCGCATAGGAACCACCAGCTATATCCTCGCCGATGATATCCTGCCGAATGTCCGCTATCTTGCTCCGTTGGTCGATGATATCGAGTTGGTATTGTTTGAAAGCGAAGGAATGAGCAATCTGCCCTCCAAGCAGGTCATAGAGGAGTTGGCCGCCCTTGCCGGAGAACACAATCTCTCCTACACGGTGCATTTCCCCTTGGATATCCAACCCGGCAGTGCAGATCCCGTCCTGCGCGCTGGCTGCGTGTCTTCAATTCTTTCCATCATCGGGCTGACCTGCAGCCTCAACCCTTTTGGGTATGTACTCCACCTCACCCCGGAGCTGTATGGAAACGTACCATCCTTGGAAGTGGAGCGCTGGCACGACTGCTGTGCAGAAACCTTGCAATCGCTGCTCGAGCGAACCGACGTTTGTTCGGAAATGTTCTGCATTGAAACCCTCAGCTATCCTTTCTGTTATGTACAGGACCTGGTGGAACGGTTTGATCTGTCAGTCACTTTGGATATCGGGCATGTCTGGTTGATGGGTTACGATAGCAGCGAGGTGATGGATTCATTGTTGGACCGGACCCGCATCTGTCATCTGCATGGGGTGAAGGACGGAACCGACCATCTTGGTCTTGACCAAGGGAATGCCGGGAACATTGAGTACTTTCTCAAGCGACTGCGATTGCAGGGAGAGCAGGATGGGGTGGAGCGTGTTTTGACCTTGGAAGTTTTTTCTGAGGCGCAGTTTCATGCCTCCCTCTCCCTCTTGCAGGAAAGCCATGCTATGATGAACTGATATCGGGGAGGGCGACATGGCTACCATTGACCTGAAAAAGAACCAGATAAAAGGATATCCGCTGCACGCTGGAAAGGGAACTATTGTTTCAACGACCGGGAGTATGAAAATTCGCACCCGTATCAAGAGTCAGGTGAGCCTGATCATAGGCGGGGGAAGAAGCGGAAAGAGTTCCTACGCCCAGGACTATGCCCTGGGTATCTGTGAAGGGACTGGGTCGAGGGCCTATATCGCCACTGCACAGCCGATTGATGAGGAGATGAAGCAGAGAATCGCCGCCCATCAGAAAGACCGGGGCGACCGTTTCATCACCATAGAAGAACCGCTTGACTTGGCAAAGGCAATCAAGGAGCTTCCTCCTTCAGTGGAGGTGTGTGTGATCGACTGCCTGACGGTTTGGTTGGGAAACCTTCTGCACCACCATGGCATTCCGTCCAAGCGGTTTGAGCAGATGGATGCGTTGTATGAGGTGCTTCACCATCCCCCATGTGAGATTCTGCTTGTTACCAATGAGACAGGTTTGGGCCTGATTCCGGCCGATGCAGAGAGCAGGGCGTTTCGCGACCTCGCAGGTTGGATGAATCAGGATATTGCCGAGATAGCCCAGAATGTCATTCTGCTGGTGGCCGGCCTGCCTCTTGCGTTGAAGGGCGCCGTGCTGTGACTTCGCTCGGCTTGAGTCTTGCCATCAGGACCCTTACCCGGTTTCCCGTGCCGGGCAAAGGGGAGGATGCGCCTGAAAAAAGCTTGTTCTGGTTCCCCCTGGTAGGAGCTGTTCTTGGATTGTGCTCGTACGCTGTCGCCCTGCTGCCTTTCGAAGCCTCGGTTCGAGCCGCCTTGGTTCTTGCCCTCTCTGCCTATTTGACACGCGCCTTCCATCTCGACGGTCTTGCAGATTTCGCCGATGGCTTGGGCGGGGGATGGAATCGTGAACGGGCGCTTGAGATCATGCGTGACAGCCACAGCGGAGCCTTTGCGGTTGTCACACTCATCGTGGTCTTTCTTCTGCAATACTCCTGCCTTACCGTTCTTGTGGATTCTCATCCCCAGGCTCTCATCCTTGCACCTGCCATCGGCAGGTTGATGCAGGTCCTGGCAGCCTCGGCACTTCCTTATGCAAGAAGTGGGGAGGGCACGGCTTCCCAACTTGTGAGGAGGGCGAGCAAAAAACATGGCATCCTCCCCTTTGCACAGGTGCTTGCTGCATGTACCCTTTGCTACTTCTCCTATGATGAAACGTTTGCCCTGAAGGCTTTCCTCGCTCTTGGTCTTGCTCTGCTTATGAACCTCACCGTCATGCGGGTTGCAAAAAAACGTCTGGGCGGGGTGACCGGCGATGTGCTTGGAGCGATCGAGGTGCTCTGTGAAAGTGCTGCCTTGCTTGCCTTCCTTCTCCCCCTTGCATGAAAACTGCGTGTCGGTAATACTACCTTACACAACATGAGAGGTAGGGTGATGGATATTGTTTGTCTTGATATGGAAGGGGTACTCGTACCTGAAATCTGGATCAATGTTGCTTTGCGCACCGGCATTGAGGAGCTGAAGATCACCACGCGTGAGGAACCTGATTACGACAAGCTCATGGCCAATCGTATCAGGATTCTGAAAGAGCACAACCTGCGGCTTTCCGACATCCAGGATGTCATTGGCGGGATGAGACCGCTTGAAGGCGCGTACGACTTTCTTCTATCGCTCAGGTCGATGACGCAGGTGGTCATTCTCAGTGATACCTTCACCGAGTTCGCCCAGCCACTGATGCGTCAGCTCGATTATCCGATGATTTGGTGCAACAGCCTCGAAGTTGATGAGAATGCTATGATCATCCGCCACCGGATGCGGCTGCACGACGGCAAACGCAAGGCCGTGCAGGCACTGAGGAGCCTCAACTACCGCACCTTTGCAGCAGGGGACTCCTACAACGATTTGAGCATGATCAGGGAAGCTGACGGGGGATGTTTATTCCGTGCTCCGCAGAACATCCTCACCGAGTGCCCGGACCTTCGCATTACCAACACCTACGACGAGTTCCTCGCTGAAATCAAAGGATTCCTGAGAACATGAAGACTGAGAAGCTGACGCCTACCATCCTCTTGCTCATCCTCTCGATGCTTGTTGGCTTCAGTTTGCTGTGGATAGTCTACAAGCCTTCCTTCTTGGTGGCTGCCGTGCTAGGATTGGTGGTAGTCAGTATGTCGGTAGTCCTTCTTGTCTATGCCGTGAAATTCGACCGCCAGATAAGGAGGCGGGAGAAGCATGATGAAAAGTCGACTCAGAAATGAGCTTATTGCAAGTCAGGCATGGAAAGAGAGACAAACGGTGGTTTTTCTCAGCGACTTCGGTACCAGTGACGGAGCGGTCTCAGCGATGCACGGGGTTGCCAACGGC
Source organism: Sphaerochaeta sp. UBA5836 (assembly GCF_002432845.1). Classification (NCBI taxonomy): domain Bacteria; kingdom Pseudomonadati; phylum Spirochaetota; class Spirochaetia; order Spirochaetales; family Sphaerochaetaceae; genus Sphaerochaeta; species Sphaerochaeta sp. UBA5836. The sequence continues at coordinate 9,652 of NZ_DJGW01000021.1, read as the reverse complement.
GTCTCCAATCATTTGAGGCTGGATGACCTGACCCACGATATTCCCCAGTTCAACATTTGGGAGGCCTCCTACCGCCTGGCGCAGGCGCTGCCGTATTGGGCGCCCGGTACGGTGTTTGTTTGTGTTGTCGACCCCGGGGTGGGGTCGGACCGCAAAAGCATCGTCGCTCTTACCGAGAGCGGGCACTTGGTGGTGACCCCTGACAACGGGACACTCTCCCATGTAGCCGATCGAATCGGGCTGCTCGAGGTGCGCTCGATCAATGTCGAGGACAACCGCCTTGCCGGCAGCCAGCAGAGCTATACCTTCTTCGGGCGTGATGTCTACTCGTATACCGGTGCCCGCCTGGCTTCCGCCGTGGTTGAGTTTGAGCACCTTGGACCGGTTTTGCCTAAAATCGTCAAGCTGAAGATTGAACGGGCGCGGCTTGAAGGTAAAACCCTGATAGGATCGATCGATATCCACGACAGCCGCTATGGATCGCTGTGGACAAATATCGGCAATGAATTCCTGGAGCAATTGGGCGTCGGTTGGGGGGACCAGCTGCAGGTCCTGATCACCAAGGATGGGCGAATCGTATATGGCTACCACCTTCGCTTGTGCAAGGCATTCACCGATGTGCAAAAAGGGGAGCCTCTGATTTACGTAAACAGCCTGCTCAAGCTCGCAGTTGCCGTGAATCAGGGAAGTTTTGCATCAACCTATCAAATTGGCACAGGTGAAGGCTGGAAAATTACGTTTTCGGTGGTATGATGACAAAAGCATTTGATGCTCAGGAGGTTAGCATATGAATACATCAAAAGGTTTGCAGCCGGTTAAGGCGGTGGTTGTAATCGCCATCGGGGCTGCACTGTATGGAGTTGGTGGTCTGATCAGCATTCCGGTGTTTGCCAATACCACCATCAAGCCGGCGATGGCCATCTTGGCACTCTTTGCTGCAGTGTATGGACCGGTCATCGGATTTTTGGTCGGTTTTCTTGGTCATTTGCTCACCGACCTTTTTGCAGGTTGGGGTGTATGGCTTACCTGGGTACTCGGCAGCGGCATCGTCGGAGCGGCCATCGGCCTGTTCGGGAGAATGACCGACCACACCATTGAAAAAGGGGAGTTGAAGAAATCGGCAATCGGTCTGTTCATCCTGCTCTCATTCTTGGGGAATTTCATCGGGTATATGATCAGCGCCATACTTGATTACTTCATCTTCACCGAACCCCTGGACAAGGTGATCACCCAGCAGTTGATCATCGCTTTCTCCAATACCATCGTCATCGCAATCCTTGGCACCCTGCTTCTCATGCTCGTTGTGAGACGGAATGTGAGCAAGATGAACCTACAGAAGGACAACGAGGCATAAAGGAGTACGGCAAGGCCTTGCGGCCTCGAGTGCATGCATGCAAGAAGATCTCATCACGTTCAATGACTTCAGTTTTACCTATCAGGCCCAGACGGAAGCCACGCTGAGGCATATCAATCTACGGATCGGCAAAGGGGAGAAAATCCTGATCGCCGGTCCGTCCGGCAGTGGAAAAAGTACGCTTGGTTACTGCATCAACGCCCTCATTCCCCATGCCTTCAACGGGACGATGGAGGGCAGCGCTTTTGTATGCGGTCTGGATGTCGAACATTCCGACATCTATACGGTCAACCAGAAGGTCGGGACGGTGATGCAGGACACCGATGCCCAATTCGTCGCCCTCAGTGTAGCAGAAGATATCGCCTTTTCCTTGGAAAACCAGTGCATGAATCAGCAGGACATGCGAGCTCTGGTAACAAACATGGCCCGTGTAGTCGACATGGAGGCTTTTCTCTCTCATAGTCCACAACATTTGTCCGGAGGCCAGAAGCAACGGGTCTCATTGGCGGGTGTGCTGGTTGACGATGTAGAGGTGCTGCTCTTCGATGAGCCGTTGGCCAATCTTGATCCGGAAACCGGCAGAACCGCCATAGCACTGATCGATGAACTGGCAAGAACGACTGATAAGACGATCATCATCATCGAGCATCGACTCGAGGATGTGCTCTCCTGTCCGGTTGACCGGATTCTGGTGATGCAGGACGGCGCCATTGTCTCTGATACCACGCCGAACGAACTGCTTGGCACCAGGCTGCTTCCTTCCTTGGGAATTCGCGACCCGCTCTATCTTGCCGCCTTGCGTCTGGCCGGCTGCGACCTCTCAGATCTTGGCGATCTCAGCAATCTTGATGCAATGCCGGTGGAGCGCTGCGCTGCACTTCTGAAGGCTTGGCATATGCGCAGCCGAGAGGAAGTCCAGCCGCCTGACCGGGTCGTTCAACTGCAGGTCAAGAATCTCAGCTACTCCTACGACGGCATCAAGCCCGCTTTGAAGGCTCTGCATGCAACCATATACCAAGGAGAGATGGTAAGCATACTGGGAAGCAACGGGGCTGGAAAATCTACTCTTGCACAGTTGTTGATGGGTGTATTGAAGCAGGACGGCGGGGATATTTTCTTTGAGGACCGCCTCATCAACGAATGTTCAGCCAGCCAGCGCTCCTCAATGATCGGGTTTGTCATGCAGAATCCCAACCATATGATCAGCTGCGACCTCGTCTACGATGAGGTTGCGTTTGCCCTGCGCCAGAAAGGGTATGCAGAAGAACAGATCAAGGACCGGGTGATGGATGTGCTTGGACTATGCGCCTTGCGGCCATACCATCATTGGCCGATCTCGGCTTTGAGTTATGGACAGAAGAAGCGGGTGACCATAGCATCCATTCTGGTCACCCAACCCAAGGTGCTCATTCTTGATGAACCCACCAGCGCACAGGATTATCAGCGCTATACCACCTTGATGGAGTTTCTCAGCCACCTCAACCGTACCATCGGCCTCACCATCCTGTTCATCACCCATGATATGCATCTGGCTTTGGAGTATACCCGGCGTTCATTGGTATTGCATGAGGGAGAGCTTCTCTGTGATAAGCCTACCAATGAGGTGTTCAGCGATGAAGCGGTGCTCAGGCAGGCCAATCTGAAGGTTACCAGTCTCTATACGCTTGCCAAACGGTGCGGCATCGACGATATACCATCGTTCATTGAAACGTTTGTACAGACCGAAGCCAAGGGACGCGGCTCTGCAGCGGATGTCTGTTCGATTCCCCGCAGGGAAGAGGAATGGCTCGAAACAGGCAAGAAAAGCAAGCCCAAGAAAAAAATCAAGAAGGGCGGGCGCAAGTTCGGCTTCACCCTCACCTATGAGGACACTGATTCGTTTTTGCATACCCTCAATGGTGTTGCCAAGCTGGGAGTATTCCTCTTGTGGATCATTTTCAGCCTTACCACCTTCGACCTGCGGTTCCTTGCATTCGGGACGGCCTGTTCATTCCTTTTGTTGATCGTTTCAAGAATCCCGCTTCGAAAGTTCAAACCCTACTTCATAGGAATGGGTACGGTCATCGCATTGAATGCCCTGTTCATCTACCTTTTCTCTCCAGACCAAGGGACGCTGTACCTGGGAACCAGGACGATCATCATAGGCTCACCGGGCGCTCAGTACGCATTGACTTTGGAGACGTTGTTCTACCTGGTGGTGGTTTGCCTCAAGTATTTCTCAATATTCCCCATGGCATTGTTGTTTGTCAGTATCACGAATCCATCGGAGTTTGCCTCTTCCCTCAACCGCCTGGGTGTGTCGTACAGGATCAGCTATGCAGTTGCTCTGGCCCTTCGGTACCTGCCGGAAGTCTCATCCAGTTATCTGAATATCCTTCGTGCGCAAATGGCTCGCGGGGTGGATGTTTCCAAGGATGTTTCCTTGGCGAAAAGAGTCTCCTCTGTGAGCCGGATTCTCGCCCCGTTGGTGCTTTCCAGCCTCGACCGGATCGAGGTGATAACCAATGCCATGATCCTCAGGGGATTCGGTCGGATGGAGAAGCGGACCTGGTATCTGAGCCAGAGCCTCAGAGCTCGTGATTACCTTGCCCTTGGGTTCGCTTTGGTTCTGGCTTCTGCAAGTCTTTGGGTACGGTTTGGAATGAAAGTCATGTTTTGGTATCCTTTCTAGTACAAAGGAGACTATTAATGCAAAAAGTGTGGTAGAGAGCTTGACAGATGGACAGGTTATACCCATCTTATATGGAATAAAAAATACAAGGGTCGCAGTTTGACTTTTGCAGGAGGCATATGATGTCCGACACGTTTGTACAAGAGATGGAAGAGCAGCTTATTGCCATGAGAAAGGAGTTGCTGGACAAGTTGACTGAAGATAACAGTGACTTTCGGGAGATGGTCAATGCCATGGGCATCAAGGACAGCATCGATGTAGCCGCGGATGATATTGCCTTTAAGAAAATGGAAGCGATCAACAAACATGAGGCCAACCGCCTGCGCTCGATTGAAAATGCCCTTGCCCGTATTCACAACGGCAAGTACGGCCATTGTTTGAAGTGTCTGAAAAAAATCCCTGAAGAGCGCCTGCGTGCAATTCCCTATGCAGTATTGTGCGTAGACTGCAAGAATGCCGAGGAAGTCCCGGGCAGACGCTGACATACGCGCTGACGAAAAAAAAAGAACAGAAGTGATTCCCGCTCCAAGGGGCTCTTCTGTTCTTTTTTGTTACTGGTAGCTAGAGATACGGATTGTGCTGTTCTCGTGCAATCGTGCTCGCAGGCCCATGTCCTGGAAGTATCTGAACTTCTTCGGGGAGGGTGAGCAGGCGTTTGCAGCTTTCTCTGATCAGTGGATACGAACCACCTTGAAGGTCGGTGCGGCCGATGCTTCCGGCAAACAGGGTATCGCCGGTGAACAAAAACTGACCCTCCTCATGATAAAAGCAGAGACCTCCGGGGGTATGCCCCGGAGTTGCCAATACGCTCAGGTGGCTGTCTTGCAGAAGCTGTCCATCATGCAAATAGGCGGTGGGTCGGGGAAGGTTGCCCAGTTGTGCTTCATACCTGTCCCAAAAGCTCTTGTCGAAACAGACCTGTTTGAGGTTGTTGTATCCTTGTGGACCCAAATAGGGCGAATCCTCTTCGCTGACCAATATTTCCAACTCGGGCCAGTGTTTTTTCAAACCTCCGAGCGCTGTAATATGATCCCAATGGGTATGGGTCAGAAGTATTGCAACCGGTGTGACATTACGCCTCTGGATGTGGCGGATGATGGTGTTCTCGTCATTGCCCGGATCAATGATCCAGGCGCTTGAGGTCTCCTCATCGCCCATGATGTAGCAGTTGGTCTGGTAAGGTCCCACCACAAGTCGTTCGACAAACATCCCTTACTCCTTGTTGGAATAGCTTACTGCTGCAGTTCTTCCCTTGATTTCCATTCCGTTGAGTTTGGCGATGGCCTTTTCACAATGCTCCTCACTCATGCTGATGAATGAGTACTTGTCGTGGATGCGGATGCTGTAGATGTCATCACGGGTGATTTCAAGTTCGGTTTGCAGAAGCTGGCTCAGTTCTTTTGCATAGAGGCGCTTCATCTTGCCGATGTTCAGATACAGGGTGCGTGCGCCTTCGGGAAGGGCCTTCTCTTCCTTGGCTTTTTCTTGGATCTGGGGCTCCGCCTGCTCAGCTTTTCCAGCGGGTTTGCTCTCGCGCTTTGCCTTTGCCGGTCGCGTGGTGTCTCTGACATTCGACTTCTTGGGACTGTTTGCCTGCAGGATCTCCCGCAGGAGGTAGGCCATGAAATACCCGCGCAGAGTAAAAGGTACATTCTTCTTGATCAGCTTCTTCAGTTTTTCCAATTCATCGGGACTGGGGTCGGCTTTGACTTTTCCTGCCAATACTTGAATGGTGCCGGTCAGCAGGTCGTCTTCGTTCGGGGTGCTCTTGTTTACATTGTCCATGAGCAAATCTCCTTGATAGTGTTTTGCCTCGCTTTGGGTGCCAGCGGCGGGCTTTTTTGTTTCCTGGATATGCAGTTGGACCTCCGCTTCTTTCCGACCGGCCGCGGCAGGGAAGAGACAAGGAAGAGCGAACTGTCTCCTTCACCATCTGCAGAAACAGGCCGATGATGAAGGCAAGCGGATACCGCCAAGCGGTCACACTCAGGGGTAGGAAGGTGCATGCTGGCACATGCAAGGCCTTCCATCCAGCCCTGCCCTCGGGAGGAACAACTATGCATACGGTAAAGGTTCCCATCCCACGGGCAGTTTATAGTCAGGATACTCAACCTGTTCCAGCTTTGTCAAGGAATGCTGGATATGGGTTCTGCATCCTTTCTCTCTTTGCGTTGAAGGCCTTTGGTGTGGTACTATTCGGATTATGGGTAATTTGCAGGCCGATATCCAACAAAAGCAGAAGGAGATTGAACAACATCAGAGTGATGTGTTCTTCCTGTATGCAGATTTAGGAAGGAGTGTCGCACTTGTTCAACAGATTTCCCGTCTTCCGTATGCCGAAGCCGAGTATGAGACGTTTTGCACCCTGATGGATGCATATGAGAGTGCCAAGCACTCGTATGAACAGATTTCCGGATACATTGCACAGATTGAGGACCGCTCGAGGAAAATCAAGGAGATTGAAAAAGATATTCGTCTGTTGCGAAACCCCTTTACCCGGGTGTACTCCCAGCTTGGGGCCATAGCTTATGAAGCGTATGGTTCCCAAACGCTGGCGGAGCATGTGAGGCAGGCCTGTTTCCCATTGTTTGAGGAGCATGCCAAGCGGACGCGAAAACTGGAGAATCAAAAGCAGGCCCATAGTGGGTTGTTGGGCCGGAAAATCATCGTATTGCAGCTGGATTTTCAGCGTAAAATCCTTCCCGGTCTCTTGGCAAAGGCTGGAGCCCGCCTTGTGTCCATCGGCTGTGAAAAGGATCTTCCGCTTGCAGGCAGGCAGTCTTTGTTGGATGAGCTGGATAGTCTGAACGAGCGTCGGCAGGAACTGAGCCAGGAGCTCGAGCTGCACCAGAGTGCCATGGCAAAATTGCAGTCAGAGGAGGTTCAAAGCCCGAAAGCCCGCATGGAGGAACGGGCAAGTGCGATGAAGCAAGCTTGGAAAGCTGCTGAAAAGGCAGCATCGGCCTATGGAAAGGCTTTGTATGAAACACTGCCGGAGCAGGTGCATTCGGACCAGATCGGCCAAAAGGCGATTCATTTGATGGATCAAATTACCTTGCACCGCAAGCGGATCAAGAGTCTGCAACGGGAAATAAAGCAGCTGGAAAACCTGATCCAAGTGCAGGAGCTGGAAGCTCAAATCGAGCTGGAGAATCAGAGGATTGAGGTGCTCCGCTCACAAATCGATACCTGCAACCGGCAGATCAGCCAGATTGCAGCCTCCATCAATGAGAAGCAGAAACGAATCACCGTTCTGCTTCCTCCTTCCTCTGTGATCACCGATGGCTGAGAAACGCAAGGAGCCTAAGCAGTTGACCTTGGGTTTGGAAGAGCCCAAGGCCGGACCTCCCCAAAAGGCTACTACATCTTCCTGCAAAGTGGTGTTGAAGGACGATACCTCCAAAGCCCCTTCGATCCCTGCCCGGCGAAAGAAATCTTCGGTGACAACCCGCAGCATGACAGTGAAAATTCCTCAGCAGAACAAGTCGGAACAACCTGCTGCAAACCAACTGCCGAGGACGAAAGTAAGGACGGCTGAACAACCAAATCCGCACTTGGTGCAAACGCATGCGATAAAGGCGAAAAGTGCGCAGGTTGTACGACCGAAAGTGCAGCCACCTCCGATAGGAAAACGGAGAGGTTACCAAAAGTCAAAAGCTGCGATGCTCCTCGTCCCCCTGTTGGCTGCAAGCCTGCTATTCTGCATCGCAATGCTCTGGTGGGTGGCATCCAACCAGAAAAAGGCATATGAGCCTGTGATGAGTGCGTCGATCGAGGACAGGCCGGTTATCGCCTTGACCATTGAACGCGGCATGACCGCCCGCTCGGTGAGCTTGTTGCTTGAGCAGATGGGGGTGGTGAAGGATTCCCAACTCCTGCTTTCCTACTTTGTGGAGAACAATCTGGCCACCGTTCTCAAGACCGGTTCTTATTTGATGCATGAAAACATGAGTTTTGAGGCAATCGGAACCATGCTCACAGCCGAGCCGGAAATGGTTCAGCTGACTATTGCACCTGCTTTCACCCTCAAGAGTATTGATGCCTATCTGGTCAACCGGCTTGGATTTGAACCAGGAGTGTTCTTGCAATCGGCCCATGACTTGGCAAAAGCCTATGGCCTTAGTTTCTCCGAGGGGTGGTTGCTCAGCGGCGTCTATTCGGTCAATATACAGCGTGCCGCCAATGATTTGGCCTTGAGCATGTATCAGGCAATGCTGGATGAAATTAAGAAACACCTGGGAACACCCTTGTTGGAACGCTACTCCATCGAGGAGTTGCTGATCATTGCTTCCATGATCCAAGCCGAAACCCAGGACGCTAGCCAGATGCAGGGAATTTCATCGGTAATCCATAATCGGTTGGAGAATAATGAACCGCTTGGAATCGATGCAACCACCCGCTATGAGCTGGATGATTGGGTCAATCCGATTCCCACCCATGCCCTGGATACGAAAACGCCATACAATACCCGACGCAAGGTCGGCTTGCCCCCGACGGGTATTTGCAGTCCCTCACCGGAGGCTGTGCATGCGGCCTTCAATCCAGCCGATACCCCGTACTTCTATTATTTGCACGATCGAGACAAGCAGATTCATTTTGCTCTTACCTACGATGAGCACAAACAAAACATCACATTGTATCGCTAGGCTGCTCTTTCCTGAATAGCAGGAACGAGTATACTGTCGGAGCTATTGCCAGGAGGGGTAGGCCGACAAAGAAGAGGGGGGCGGCATCAAGGTTGAGTAACAGGCCGATGATGAAGACAATGCTTGTCACTGTCCAGAGCCACCCCGCAAAACGATGGGTTTTTCTCCAGTTGGTCTGGCTTGCCAGTGTCCACGGAAGTTTGATGCCGATTGTGTAATTCTGTTTGCACTTCGGCAGGTAATTGCCGATGATCAGAAAAAGGATGGAAAAGCCCATGGGTACGACGCGTTCTACTTCAATGGGTTTTCCCATGGCAATCAAGAGGGTGAGGGGGGACAAAAAGAGATTCAGCGGGGCGATGAGCCAGCGAGATATGTGGTAGATTCGTTCCTTGGGATCGCGTTTGGGATCGGCTTTCAAGCCTATCTGCATCACAACATTGAGCAACGTGAGTAACAGAGGAAGGCCGAAAGCGGCAAAGGCCTTGGGTGCATAGTTGTCCGGCTCTCCTGCAGCATTGAAGTGAATCGCCACCTGGTCGGGCAAATCTGCATAGACCACGGCTGAGAATACAAGAGGCAGCAGGCAAACCAAAGTGGTTATGACGAACGTGCGGTCAAGAAGAGTGCGGCTTTGTTTCATCGGTTCCTCCAGTAAACTGTGCACACCAGAGCATGATTTCCTCGAATACCGAGGCATTGAGTTCATAATAAATGAAATTCTTGAATTTGCTTTCTGTTATCAAGGAAGCTTTTTTCAACAACGATATATGGTAGGAAACAGTGGCGGCAGACAGGTTGGGAAAATTGCCAACAATTTCTCCTGCGCTGAGTCTGCCCTTTCTCAACAGCGAGAGCATCTCACGCCGCTGGGGGTCGGATATGGCTTTCATGGTTTCTGAGAACCCCATTATCACTCCTATTTCGAATAATTTCTAAATAGATGGTACGTATCACACGCGTGTTCGTCAAGAGGATGCG
>NZ_DJGW01000074.1:16427-33155 GCF_002432845.1 Sphaerochaeta sp. UBA5836 | reverse complement strand
ATTGGTATCACAAATGGTGTCACTTTCTGGTTTCAAATTATCACGAGAAGGGAGATAAAAAGAAAACCCTCGCCAAGTTCTTTCTTGGCAAGGGTTTGACTGAGTGCGGTAGACTGGACTTGAACCAGCACAACGTTTCCGCCACTAGCACCTCAAGCTAGCGTGTCTACCAAATTCCACCACTACCGCATCATGAGGTTTTCGGTTTTTTCAAACCGAACGTGGCAACAATACAACACCGTTGGGATGTGAGTCAAGCCCTCTTTTGAAAAAGAAGGCTTGAATTCTCCTAGAGCAGTGCCTCAAATTGGTCAAGCAGGCTCTTGAACGTTTTCAAGGCCTCCTGTACCGGTTTTTCACTCTCCATATCGACACCAGCCTTGCGAAGCGAATCGATGGGATAGGAACTGCCGCCGCTAGAGAGGAACGCCAGATAATCGTTGCGCTCATCTTCCCCTCCGCAGAGGACTTTCTGGCTCAAGGCGATGGCGGCACTGATGCCGGTTGCGTACTTATATACATAGAACGGGCTGTAGAAGTGCGGAATCCTCAGGCCTTCCAGATCGCTCTCTGCTTCAAACTCGACTGCAGGCCCGAAGTAGGCTTCAAGCAGTTTGCGGTACTCCTGTCTCAGGACCTCAAGGGTCAGAGGAGTGCCTGCTTCCGCTATCTCATGGGTGATCTTCTCATATTCGGCAAACATCGTCTGCCTGAAGAGGGTGGCGACGATGTCGTCGATCTGCTTGCCTATAATATATGCCTTGGTCTTGTTGTCGGATGAAGTCTCGATCATATACTTGGCTACAAGCTGCTCGTTGAAGGTGGACGCCACTTCGGCTTCGAAGATCGTGTAGTCGTAGTGAAAGTAGGGATTGTTCTTCGCACTGTAATAGCTGTGCATGGAGTGACCGCCTTCATGGGCAACGGTAAACAGGTCGCGAAGCACATCCTCCTTGTAGTTCAGCAAAATATAGGGTTTGGAAGTATACGTACCGCTGCTGAAGGCTCCGCTTCGCTTGCCCTTGTTCTCATAGCGGTCGACCCAGCGTTCGGTGGTAAGTCCGGCTTTGAGTGTTTCCACGTAATTAGGTCCAAGCGGCTTGAGAGCTTCGCAGATGGTATTCACTGCCTGCTCGTAGCTTGTGTGGGCCTGGATTCCCTTGACCAGGGGAACATAGACATCATAGTGTGCCAGCTTCTCCTGGCCCAACAGCCGTGAGCGAAGTGCATAGTAGCGGTGCAACACGGGAAATGCCTCATGCACAGCCTTGATCAGGTTGTCATACACGGTCAAGGGCACCCTGTCGCCAAAGAGAGCCATGCTTCGTGAGCTCTCATACCCGCGGGCCTTGCTGCAGAATATGTCCTGCTTCACCTGCCCCTCGTAGAGCCGGGCTATGGCATGCTTGCTCTTCTCGTAGACTGCATAGAACTGCTTGTAAGCCCTTCGTCTCAGGTCCCTGTCATCCTGCATCAAGAAGCTGCTGAAGGAGCTCTGGGTGAGAGGTTTCCCCTCGAGCTCGCCGAAATCGAAATCAACGTTGGTCAGATCGCCGAAAGTGGTCCGCATCACCGATCCGACTTCCCCCTGCAAAGCCATCAGGCGTTCTTCCGCCTCACTGAGTACATGTTCCTTGAATCGGCGTGCTTTGCGGATAAAGACGGCATAGGGGGCGAAATCCTCATCGTTCAGGTAGGTCTCGATGACATCATCCGCAATGCCCAACAACTCCGGATCAAAGAAAGCCATGGCCGCGGAGAGCTGGCTCAATTGCTGGGAGGCAAGCGAATAGCGTCTGACATTGTCGTTGTCCGAAGCATCGCCCGCATAGAGCAAAAAGGCATAGTTGTACAGTCGCTCTGCAAGAACGGCTGTCTCTTCATACCACTGCATCGTATGTAGGAATGAGGCTTTCCCTGCTGCGAGGGTTCCCTTCAGCCGAGGTGCCTGCTCAATGCGCTCTGCAAGTTGCCCAAGCCCCTCATCCCATGCCTGGGTGTTCTCAAACAAGCTTCCAAGGTCCCAGGTATCTTCAGTTCTCTGCTGTGCTCGGCTGAGTGTTTTCATGCAATTTCTCCTAACAAGGTGATCAGGTGCCGGGCAGCCCGGCCGCGGTGGCTGTAGTGGTCTTTTTCTTCATCGGTGAGCTCGGCCATGGTTTTCCCCGCCTCGGTGACAAAGAAAACCGGATCATAGCCGAAACCTCCCTTTCCATAGGCGGCAAATGCAATTCTGCCGTGCACCGATTCGCAAAACGTAAAGACGCGATGCTTGTCCGCCACCAATGCCAAGGCGCATACAAACTGTGCACTTCGCTCTGAAGGCTCCTTCAGATGCGCCATATTCTCCAACAGGAACAGATTGCGCTCGCCGCTTTCCAGCAGCCTGCCGAATGTTTCCATGCCGTAGCGGGCAGTACGCACGCCCGGGCCTCCTCCAAGAGCATCCACGCAAAGCCCTGAGTCATCCGCGAGAACCACCATGTTTTTCGGCTCGTTCGCAGCGAGGGCCATTGCTTTGCCCAGGGCGTTCTCGGTAAAGGTGGCCTTGTCTTCCTCAAAATCAAAATCCAGGCCGAGCTCCTTGGGCAGGATGAGAGTATGGGCTTTCAGCAGGCGGGAGAATTCCTCCCTCTTATGGGAATTGTTTGATGCCAAAAGAATGTTCATGGGTCTAAAGATACTCATTGTCCCCTTGTTCGTCCATACACTTCAAAAGCAGATGCTTCATGTAGTGCACTGAACTATCGATGGTTCCCTTTGGGATTCCCAGCAGGTTGCCCAATTCACTATGGCTCAAATTGAGTTCCATCGTCCTGATTTGCTTGACTTTGGCCTTATACACACGCTGATTCCATATGCGCAGCCGTTCGAGTTTCAGGCGTTTTGTTTCATCCTCCTCCCGAAGGAGTTCCGACTCGATCTCCAGCAAGCGTCTGAAGTGCCTGTGGCTGATGGTTTCAAACTCTTGCTTGCACGCTCGTTTTTGTGCAAGAACACTGTTTGCTGTATTCAAATATTTTATAAGCAGGGCAGGACTCACTTCCAAAAGAGAAGCCAGATCTTCGAGCAAATAGTGGGCGGCCAGGTGCGGGGACAGGGTGAGCATGATCAAAAACCGCTTGCGATTCACCTGATGTCGAAGAATGTTCTGCAATTCCAGCAGCTTGGGATCGCTCATGATCGTCGGTTGGCTTCGATGTTCCAATAGCTCTGAGAACAGGGAGGGGAGGGTGGCAATGTCCTGTTCGACAACAGAGGAAAACCTGCAGTACATTGCTTGTTCGGCTGTCTCTTCCGGCAGCTCGAAGGTTGTTTGTTGATGGTAGAAATCACTTTCAGCGAGCAAGCGCTCTTTCTGTTTTTTAATCTGCTTTTGGGCGATGAAATAACGGCTGCGCTTGCGCACAACCTGGCTCAAGTATCCAATATAGGAGAGTCTTCCTTCCCGGTAGGTGTTCAGGTAATACGGGATGGAATCGTAACAAAAGAACAGAAACTCACAACAATCTTCTTCATCGATGAGGTGTAAAAACAATGGGAGTTCATAGAGTAATTGTTGGGTTTGCTCATGCAGCGTGCGATAAAGCGATTGATCTGTATGTCTCTTTTGATAGCATACAACCGATTTGGTCAACTGAAATGAAGCGTTTTCAGAGAGAGGTAAGATGTACATTGCATACTCCTATGGTGATGTATCACCTCTGTATGCAATGTGTATGCCAAGTCAGTTGCCCAGCAGTTCTCCTACAGCATCGACAAGCTTCTGCCGTACCACGGTGATCTCTTCACCAATGGTGGCTCCTGCAGCTTTCTTATGACCGCCTCCACCGAACCGCTCGGCCAAAGCGCCGACATCGACGCTGCTTTGGTGCGAGGAGCGAAATCCCACTTCGGTGGCGCCGCCTTCGAGTTCCTTGAAGAAGAGTACGACCTCGACATCCTTGACCGAAAGAAGCATCGCATAGAGCGAGTCACTGGGTTTGTCGGTCGTGATGTAGGTATCCCGGTCCTTGAGGAACGAGGAGGAAAGCATGAGCCTGCCGTCGTACAGGCTCTCGCTGCGATCGATAAGCTTGCCCAGATACTTCACATATCCAAGGCTTTTTCCCCCGGTCATGCGGTCGGCCATGATGTTTGGGGAGACTCCGAGATCGACAAGCTCGGCAGCCAGACGCAAGGTTTCTCCCCGATACGCGTTGATGAAGCGGAAGAAGCCCGAATCCGTTGCGAATCCGAAAAACAGATGCTCGGCGATTTCTTGGGAGATTTCCACGTCAAGCGCCTTGTACAGCTGCATGACGATAAGGGTGGTCGATACCGAACGGGGCACGATGTAGCGGAAGGTTCCAAACTGCTCCCCGCTGCTGTGGTGGTCCAAGACGATGGTGGTCAACCCTTCAATTTCTTGGGCGAGGTGTCCAATCCTCTCAGGAGATGAACAATCGACGACGACAACGATGGGATTGCGGTCATAGAGATCCTTGTCGATGTGAGCGAGAAAATCTGCACGCAAATGGGAAATTTCGGAACGATCGAATGGACCGGCGTTGGCCAAGTGGACCGTCTTGCCCATCTTGAGCAAGAGCGATCCTGCGGCCATCTGACTGGAAAGGCAATCCCCATCAGGGCTTATATGTCCCAGGACGATGAACTCGTCCCGACTTCTCAACAGATCAAGAATCTGTTCGTCAAATGGGGGATAACTGAACATTTCACGCTCCACGAATGACCTCGGGTTGTTTGCCCTCAAGCACGCACTCCCGTCCGACGATCACCTGTTTCACCTGGTGGATGGAAGGGATATCGTACATGATGCCCATCATGATGTTCTCGACAATGGAACGCAAGCCTCGGGCACCAGTCTTTTGCTCGAACGCCTTCTCAGCCACTGCTTCGACAGCCTCGTTCTTGAAGATGAATTCAATACCGTCAAGGCGGAAGGCTGCTTCATACTGGCGAAGGATGGAGTTCTTCGGTTCCACGATGATTCTCATCAAGTCCTTCTTGGAGAGATTGTCCAGCGCAACATGGATGGGAAGCCTGCCGATGAACTCGGGGATCAGACCGAACTTAATCAAGTCATCCGGCATCATCTTGCTGTAGAGGGCATGCAGGTCCTTTTCCTGGGTATTGACAATGGTTGCACCAAAACCCATGGCATGACTGGAGACGCGCTTCTCGATAACCTTGTCCAAACCAACGAAGGCCCCACCGCAGATGAAGAGAATGTTGCGTGTATTGATCTTCAGCATCTCCTGGTTTGGATGCTTTCTGCCTCCCTGGGGAGGTACGGATGCATCGGTTCCCTCGATGATTTTCAGCAGGGCCTGCTGAACACCCTCACCGCTGACGTCGCGTGTGATGGATGGGTTCTCTCCCTTCTTGGCAATCTTGTCGATCTCATCAATGAAGATGATTCCATGCTCGGCTGCCTTGATGTTGTCATTGGCGTTCTGGATGAGCTTGAGCAGGATGTTCTCAACATCCTCGCCGACATATCCAGCCTCGGTGAGCGTGGTGGCATCGGCGATGGCGAAGGGGACCTGCAATTTTTTTGCCAAGGTAGAGGCCAGCAAGGTCTTTCCGGTACCGGTGGGCCCCACCATCAGGATGTTGGACTTATCCAGCTCAACTCCCTGTTCGGCAATCTGTTTCTGGAATTTGACACGTTTATAGTGGTTGTACACCGCTACAGCCAGTACACGCTTGGCATCGTCCTGACCGATTACATACTCGTCCATGTACTCCTTCAGTTCCTTCGGGGTAGGGATGCGGTCGGGAAGTCCGACTGCATCTTCCTGGAACGTGGGATCGCCGGCGAGCATGTCGTTGCACACCTTGATGCACTCATCGCAGATGGCCACACCGGGACCATTGATGAGTCTTTTTACTTCTTCCTGGCCTTTGCCGCAGAAAGAACAGACTTTCGCGTTTCGCGCCATCAGTTACTCCTTCTCATGACGCTGTCGACAATACCATAGGTGACAGCATCATCACTTGAAAGGAAGAAATCCCGTTCGACATCCTTGGAAACCTGTTCAAAACTCTTGTGTGTATGACGGGCGATGATATCGATGGTAAGTTTCTTCAATCGGCTGATCTCCTTGGCGTGGATTGAGATATCGGAGGATTGCCCCTCGACACCACCCCAAGGCTGGTGGATCATGACTCTTGCGGAGGGAAGCATATAGCGCTTTCCTTCCGAGCCGCTGGCAAGCAGCAGGGCCGCCATGCTCGCAGCTTGTCCCATGCAAATCGTCTGTACATTGCTGTGCAGATACTGCATGGTGTCGTAAATGGCAAGACCGGCGGTGACCGATCCGCCGGGACTGTTGATGTAGAGGCTGATGTCCTTGGTTGCGTCCTCGGAATCCAGAAACAGCATCTGGGCTACTACAAGGTCTGCATTGGCGTCATGGATCTCGCCATCAAGGAAAATAATGCGATCCTTAAGCAGACGGCTGAAGATGTCATAGGCTCGTTCGCCGATTCCTGACTGCTCGACGACCATCGGTATGTTGGATTGCATCCTAAAAGGATGGATATTCATGGCAAAAGCCCCCTTTCTAAGCTGGGATTGAAAAGGCGGAACCTGTGTGGACCCGCCTCTTCACAACGTACAACACTGTCTGATGCACTCTTACGCACCGTAGGTCTGGCTCATGAACGTCTCATAGGCAACCTCTTCGCCTTCGACGAAGGTGTTGTTCTCCTCTAGGAATGAAGCTACCTTCTGGAAGCGCATATCGTCCTCGATCATGGCCTTGTAATAGTCACGCTGAGCGGGATCGGTGATATCCTTCAGTTGTTCTTCCAGCGTCTTGTTCAATTCCTCCTCGTCTATTGCGAACTTCTCGGTATCCTTGATTTTGTCCATGATCAGCTGGATGCGCAGGCCCTTCTCGGCAGCTTCTCTCCAAGGGGCGGTGATATCTTCCTTGGTTTTATGCTGGAACTGGAGGATCTGCAAAATCTGCTCTTCGCTGAGACCGGTCTGCTTCACATAGCGGTTCCAGCTCTGGTCGATCTCCAGATCGATCATACTGGCGGGAATTGCAACAGTCGTTCCCTTCAAAAGCTCCTCGCTCAAGGCATTGAGTTTTACCTGCTTAAGCTTCGCCTCGAGCGCTTTTTCAAGCTTCTCGCGGGTCGCCTTGGTTAAATCTGCAACACTCTTGTACTCTTCCTTCACATCCTGGGCAAACTCATCATCGAGAGCGGGAACATCGCGGTATCTAACGGCCGATACAGCCACCTTGAGCGTGATGGTCTTGCCTGCATAGCCTTCCACGGTGGAGTCCTCGGCGTAGGTCTTGGAGAAAGTCTTCTCATCCCCGGCCTTCATGCCGACCAAGTCACTGTCGATCTGATAGAAGTTGGAGGAGCTGCCGAGGGTGAACACAAATTCCTTTCGCTCGGTCCCGGGAACCTCATTGTTCTGTTCGTCGAGCTCGACATAATCAACGGTGACGATGTCTCCCATGGCTGCGGCATCCTGCTTGTCGATGGTTATTGCATTCTGGTCGCGCAGCTTGTCGATCTCTGCATTCACTGCCTCATCGGTTACCCGTACTTTCGGATAGGTTACCGTCAAGCCCTTGTAGGCGGGAAGCTCGAACGCAGGCATCACATCATATTTCACGGTGAAGGTGACATCGGTATCAGCCTTGAAAGGGAGCAGGGACTCTTCATCCAGCAATTCGGGAGTGCTGAAGGAGATTGGTTTGTACTTGTCCTCAACACTCTCCAGAGCCTCCTTGAGGGCGGCTTCGATGGTGTTGAAGGTGCTTTCCTCGCGGATAGCCTTGCCTAATTTGCCTTCCAGCACAGAAACAGGTACCTTGCCCTTGCGGAAACCCTTGAGTTGGATGGTAGAGGCGTACTTCTGCAGTGCTGCCTTGTAATCATTCTCGATGGTGGAGGCGGTCACGGTGACCGTCAGCGCGACGGAGGAGTTCTCCAATTCTTTGATACTCTTATCAGCGATCATCCTATGTTCATCCTTTCGGTCCGAATCCGGACCCTGTATATCCTCAGGCAAAGCCCTTTCGTGTTCCCTTCCTCAGTCCAGCTAGCAAGGAGTATACTACAACCATAAAAGCTCGACCACCCTAGAGAGGGCGGATTGAGAAAACCCTTTTAGCGGAAACATATTGTATATAGCAACTTTTTCCTCTTTGGTCTAGGGGATTGGGCAAATTTGTCCAATTGCAGGCCGGCTTTTCTTCTGTTACCATGACAGGAAGGAGACCGGATGTGACCATCTTTTGTTATCCCAATTGTTCCACCTGCAAGCGAGCAGTTGCCTATCTGGAAAGCAGGAACATCGCCTTCACCTATCGGAACATAAAAGCAGACCGACCAAGCAAACAGGAGCTTGGGCGAATCATCGCCCAGAGTGGCATCGACAGCAAGAAATTTTTCAATACCAGCGGACAGCTCTACCGGAGCCTCGGCCTCAAGGACAAGCTTCCCGGCCTGGATACCGACCAAATCCTGGACCTGCTCAGCAGTGACGGCATGCTGGTGAAAAGGCCTTTGCTCGTCTGTGATGCAACAGTGCTCGTCGGATTCAGGCAAGCCGAGTGGGACGCTTTCTTTGCAACCTGACCGAGCTTACGTGAGCCTGCACATCATGATGTCAAGGTCGGCATAGGTGCCGTCCTTGTACTTCATGCCTCTTTCAATGGTTCCACATTTGGTGAATTTGAACTTGTTGTACAAATTGACGGCCTTCGAATTTGAAGAAACAACCTCCAGTTCCATCTGCTCATACCCGGCTTGTTTTGCCCGCTCCAACAGGGTATATATAAGCAACTGCCCGATTCCCTTGTGTTGGAAATCCGGTGCCACCGAAAGGCCGCATTGCGAGCGATGAACCATGCGCTTCATTGTGGAAACCGGAGAGAAATCACACAAACCAACCAATTGACCGTCACAGAACGCCCCCAGCAAAAGGCG
Organism: Sphaerochaeta sp. UBA5836; assembly: GCF_002432845.1. Taxonomy (NCBI): domain Bacteria; kingdom Pseudomonadati; phylum Spirochaetota; class Spirochaetia; order Spirochaetales; family Sphaerochaetaceae; genus Sphaerochaeta; species Sphaerochaeta sp. UBA5836. The sequence goes on along the minus strand of NZ_DJGW01000074.1, from coordinate 24,191 downwards.
TTTGTCGTCAGCCTCCGCCTTTTGCAGCCAGGCAGCCTCTTCTTCAATGGTGATGTTCCATTCCTCAGTCTCGCGCGCCAGAAAAGGCGAGGAGGCATACATGGTTCTCATGTAGGCGACTGCAAGCGACGCATCCTCGCTTTCAAGGCTGCGGATTGTTATTGCCATTCCGTTCTTCAGTCGGTGTTCGGTTGCATCAAGTTTCATACCCAAGCATAGCAACTCTTTTTTTCCTGTTCAAGAAGCAGACAAAGAAAGAAAACCTTGCCCTCGCCATCTGTCAGAATAGTCGAAGTTGGTATAGGATAATCGTATGGTAACATTAACGGTCGACCCATCAGGCAAAGGTCATTACTGCAGCATCCAGGAAGCCTTGGACGCCGTTCCGTATGAGCAGGAGACCACGATCATCATTGAAGAGGGCGTGTATCACGAAAAGCTTTTCAGCGATAAACGCAGCTTGCACATGATAGGCAGGAAAGAGGTGATCATCACCCATTCCGACGGGGCGAAACAGAAGATCGATGCGATGCCCAAGCGCGGGACCTTCCGCTCCTACACAGCCTTTTTCAGTGGAGAGTTCCTGAAAATGGAGCATATCATCATAGAGAACAGGGCGGGAAAGGGCAGTGAGGCAGGACAGGGCATAGCCCTCTACCTCGATGTCGACTGCGCCCATCTCTCCAAGGTCCGCCTGCTGGGAAGCCAAGACACGTTGTTCGTCGCTCCGCTTCCAGAGAAGGAGCGCGAGCCGAACGGTTTTTATGGACCGAGATGCTTTGCCAAACGCAAACAGAACGCACTGTTCTTCGACCATGGATTCATTCAAGGCGGTGTGGATTTCATCTTCGGCGGCGGCGACGCCCTCTTCAGAAATAGTGTAATCAACAGCTGTGAAGCGGGGTTCGTCACAGCTCCTTCCACAGGTGAGAAAAATATCGGTCTGGTTTTCGATCACTGCTCGTTTACCGCGAACGATGGTGTTGAACCTTGCTCGGTCTATGTGATGCGTCCATGGAGGGAGCACGGCAAGGTACTGTTTTTGTCATGTACTTTCGGCCTTCACATCCATCCCTCGCTCAGAATCGACTGGCCCGGCCATGAGGGATTGTCTGAAGGATTTCTTGGATGCCACCGGTGCCGCTTTTCGGACGAAAGAAGCACCGATGCATCCTATGAACTCTCCAACGCTCAAGCAATTTCCCTACTGGATGCCGTTGAGCAACGCTGTCAGATTTTCCACCAAAGTACGTATGGGAATGTCTAGTGTCAAACCAGAACACCTTCTGAAATCTGCATGCGTATGGCCAGGAAGGCTACCAGGACAACCAACAGCGAGATGATGAAGCCGTGGAGCATCGGGGCTGCTCCTCCTTGTTTCATATCATCCAAACTGGTGTTCAAGCCGATGGCCGCCAGGGCTGTGATCATGCAGAATTTGCTGATGTGCTTCAAAGCTGCTGCCAAAGAGACCGGAATAAGTCCGAAACTGTTCAGGCAGGCCATGACCAAAAAAAGGCCGATGAAGTAGGGGATGATGGACGGCACCTTCACTGCCGTTCTTTGTGCTCCAGCAGCTTTGCGGGTTTGATGGAATTGAACGCCGCTGAAGATGAGCACGGTGGGAATGATGGCAAGGGTACGCGTAAGTTTGACCATCACGGCAAAATCCCCTGCTTGCTCGCTGAACCCGTAACCGGCGGCGACCACCGAGGAGGTGTCGTTGACTGCAGTGCCGGCCCAAAGCCCGTAGGCAGTATCACTCATGCCCAACCAGACGCCGAGCAAGGGGAAGGCGACGATCATAAGCATGTCAAAGATGAAGGTCGCACTCATGGCGAATGCAATGTCGCGATCCTCTGCTTCAATGACCGGGGCGATGGCTGCAATGGCCGACCCTCCGCAGATGCCGGTGCCTGCTGAGATCAGGTTCGACATTTTCCAATTCAAATGCAATGCCTTTCCGACAACATAGCCGACTCCGAAGCAGGTTGCCAGGGTAAAGACCATGACAAAAAGCGAGATTCTGCCCACCTGCATGATGGTGGTGATGTTCAAGCTTGCCCCAAGGAGGATGATGGCGAACTTCAGCAGTTTCTTGGAAGTGAATACGATTCCTTTTTGATACACAGGATCCGGCTTTTTAATCGTATGAATCATCATGCCGATGAACAGTGCGATTACTGAGGCACTGATGCCTTGAGGCATCAATCCTTCAATCCATTTTGCGGCAGCTGCGATTACAGCGGCAAGCAGGATGCCTGGTGCATACGTGGGTATTGTTTCTTTTTTGATCATTGTTTCTTCCTTGTAACGTGATATCGCCATTGATGGTAGTAAATTTTGATGATAAAATCTAATGAAATATTTCTATTGAACGATTCCAAAAAGTTATTAAAAGGATATGTATATGGAAACCAGGCTGAAGACGTTTCTTTCACTGTGCGAGACGTTGAATTACCGAAAGACCGCCGAGCTTGTGAACCTTACGCAACCGGCTGTCACCAAGCAAATCCAGTCGCTGCAGGAGGAATACGGCGTCAAGCTGTTCGAATATGTCGGGCGCGCGCTCTCCATCACCGAACAAGGCTTGCTGGTCAAGCAGTTCGCCCAGTCACAGTTCTACAACGAAGCTGAATTGCTGCAGCTGCTTGGCCGAGCCGAACAGAAAGTATTGCGTCTCGGGGCGACGAAAAGCATCGGCGACAGCGTACTGGATGCGTATCTGCAAAAGTACCTTGAGGATGAGCGGCACAATCTTTCGTTGACCGTGGCGAACACCAGCAAGCTCTTCTCGCTTTTGGAAAACTCCGAGTTGGACTTCATCGTGGTGGAAGGCCTCTTTGAGAAGAAGAAATACGATTTCCGGCTCCTTCGGCGCGAGCGTTTCGTCGGCATCTGTGCAAAGGATCATCCTTTTGCCGGCAAGACCATTCCTTTTGAAGCCTTGAAGACTCAGAATTTGTTTCTTCGGGAACCCGGATCCGGAACGAGAAATATCTTTGAACGTGAGTTGGAATCGCATGGATACGACCTGTCGCTGTTCAAGCGCGTGACGGTGCTCTCCAGTTTCCAGCCACTAAAAAAACTGGTCTCCAATGGGCTCGGCATCAGCTTTGTCTACCAATCGATAGCAGACTCCAATGAGAATCCTGGTTGTTTCACTCTTGAGAATATGACAAGCGAGCATGAGTTCACCATTGTCTGGCTGAAGCATACGACAGCTTCCCACTATGTGGATGCGTTTTTCAAGGAAAAAGACTCCACACCGGTGGAATGCTGAATTAGGCAGCATACAAGTCANNCATACAAGATTACTTTTTCTGTGTTTTCATCCGATATCTTTGCAGTCGACTAGTAGGTTTGTCGGGAAGCGTCATCTCGACAATACCCTTTTCCAAAGCTGGATACAGGTACACCCGCATAAAGGATTGGCGGCTTGTGAGGTTCATTGACTGCATAATTTCTTTTACCGAAAGCGTGCGATTTCCCATTGCTGCAACCAATTTCTCCAGAGGAGGAGACAAGACCTCCCTATTGTGTGGCAACTCATCCAAGGCTTGCTTGATCGCTTCGAGCATGAAAGTAACAAATGGAGCTGAGTCGTTTTGCGCCGTGGATAAATTGATGGCATCATAATATTCTTGTTGTTGATTTTTAACTATTTCCTCAACCGCCAGATATGAGAAAAGAGGATTCCAGCTTGAGAGCAAGAGAGTCTGCCACATGCGTCCCATGCGACCATTGCCATCCGCAAAAGGATGTATATATTCAAACTCGTAATGAAAGATTGCGCTTTTTATCAGCATTGGATAGGCCGAATGTTTCACCCATGCAAAAAGGTCGGAGAGGAGCTGAGGTACGAGTGAAGCCGGGGGAGCGAGATGGATGACTTGTTGGCCTTTCACGACGCCTACGGATCCTGTCCTCAGGATATCGGATTCTGCTATCAATCCTTCGGTCAAGAGTCCATGAATTGAGAGCAGGTCTTGTACGCTGTAAGGGTTTTTTGAATAGAGCACTTGATAAGCAGCAATTGCATTTTTGACTTCCAAGACATCTTTCTTTGGTCCTGCAATATGCTCTCCATTCACAATGGCGGTTACTTGTTCCAATGAGAGGGTATTTGCCTCAATTGCCAGCGAGCTTTGTATTGTCCTTGCTAGATTATTTCGCCTGAGCAATGGAGAAATTGGATTGACAGCCGGCGAATGGGAAAATTCATGAAGTTTTTCAAGAATCGTTGCTGTCAATACAAGAATGGCATTGTCCGATGTAAAGTTTGGTTGGTATTGTGTCATCCTCACCCTCCTATACCAGCCTACTACATGACAGAGAACCCGGCAATGGCTAAGAAAAAAAGCAGCCAGAATTCTCTGACTGCTTAAGAGCGAAAGACGGGACTTGAACCCGCGACATCCACCTTGGCAAGGTGGAGCTCTACCACTGAGCTACTTTCGCAAAAACCTATCTATGTCAGACAGCCCTTTCGGATTGTCCTTTGCGAGAGAGGGGACTTGAACCCCTACACCGTAAGGTACCAGATCCTAAGTCTGGCGTGTCTGCCAATTTCACCACTCTCGCGGTGCATGTCTTGCCCCTTACGAGGTTCGCCATGTTTTGAGCCGCAAAGGGATCGAACCTTTGACCCGCAGATTAAGAGTCTGCTGCTCTACCAGCTGAGCTAGCGGCCCATGACAAATAACAATTTCAAAAACCAAACTCCATGCGCCCGGAAGGATTCGAACCTTCGACCTACGGATTCGAAGTCCGGCGCTCTATCCAGCTGAGCTACGAGCGCGTTCACGACCCTATAAAGGGTGGAAGACGGGGCTCGAACCCGCAACAGCCAGATCCACAATCTGGTGCTCTACCATTGAACTACTTCCACCATGGTAGCTGAAGCAGTGGCTACTCACCAGTGCGTTTCAACGTTGCATACTATGCCCTAAAGACTTTTGTTTGTCAACAACCCTTGGTGAAATTTTGCAAAATTTTGGGGTGTCCACGACAACTGTTTTTCCTGCAATCAAATGCCTCCATGCACCTTTGCAACTATCCCAGCGAAATCCCCCGAGTCCACGACGGCGTCGGATGAGGGGGATTTCGGTTGGAAGGAAGCGTGGACAAAGGCCAGATGGTGGCGCCAGTGCAAAGCCCTGTCGGCCAACAACTCATTCAATCTCATCTCCAATGCCTGTCCATCAACAGTCAGAGCAAGCTTCTCAAACGAAGGCAGATAGGAGAGGGTCAAATAACGCCTGATGTCCCCCTGTCCCATCATCCGCTCTTCCGCCAAATCGAGCGAAGTGACCTGTACTGCAAGCCCCTCTTCCTCAAACATGCTTTGCAGGTATTGCTCGTCCCAGTTGGTCAAGGCATTGGAGCTCTGTCCATATAACAGCGTTTCGGCCTGGATGAACATCGACTTCAGGTCCTCGGGCAGAAAATCGGAGAGCCGCGATCCCTTGCTTGGAACACTCTCGCACACATGCAAGGATCCCTGCTTCGCCAAGCGGGCGACCAATGCCTTGCACAACGGTTTCTCTTCCCTTGCACGGGAGAACACATTGCGGCCGATGATGACCTCAAAGAACAGATCTTCATCCAGAGAGGCAAGAAGCTGTTTCAATTCGGCAAGATGCACCTGAGGCTTCTCGAGCTCCGGCAGCGATTCTGCATAGTGGTTGATATGGTCAAGCTGGTCCTTGCTTCTCACCTGGGCGACCACCAACCCCTCTGCGGTCTTGCGGTATGCTTCCCAGAGCAGCAGCCCATGACCGGCGTTGCAGACAAGCACACGGTCGCTTCGGCGAAATTTCACTTGCTCCAACAGCTTCGTGCGAACGGTTGCCAAGAGCTTTCCTCGTTCGCTTACGGTGCGGTTGACCCACATCTGGCGCTGCTTGTCTCCCGGTGAGAATGAGAGGTTTTCCACAAAAGCATCGACTTCAACGCTCTCGAGCTGTTCTTCGCGATGACGCTGTACCTTTTCCTGAATACTCTTCTCATACCCTTGGCTGCTTGGTTGGTAAAAAACCTTGCCCTGCAGTCCTGAAGGCAGATACTGCTGGGCCACCCAATGGTCCTGATAGGAGTGGGGATACAGATATCCCTGGCCGTGGCCGAAGCCTTTGGCATCCCGGCTGGCATCCCGCAGATGATTGGGCACCTCGTCCTGGGCCTGTTGTTCAACCCCCTTGAGGGCGTCGAAGAATGCGAGGGTCGAATTGCTTTTCTCGGCGGTGGCAAGATAGAGGGCGGCGTGGGTGAGATGGAACCTTCCCTCGGGCAGCCCGATGCGTTCAAACGCCTCTGCATCAGCCTGTACCACAACGATGGCGTTGGGATCGGCGAGTCCAACATCCTCACAGGCGCTGATGAGCATGCGTCGGAAAATGAACTTGGGATCTTCGCCGGCGCTGACCATCCGAGCCAACCAGTAGAGGGCGGCGTCGGGATCGCTTCCCCTCACGCTCTTGATGAATGCACTGATGACATCGAAGTGATAATCGCCCTCCTTGTCATACAGAACCGCCTTCTTCTGGATGGATTGCTCGGCTGCATCCTTTGAAATGTAGATTTCTGTCCCTTTGGCTGGAGGGAAGCTGTCGACGGAGGTTTCCACTGCAAGCTGCAGTGCGTTGAGCAGGCTGCGGGCATCGCCATTGGCAACCTCCACCAGATGTTCCAGCGCCCCATCCTCAAACGTTACCCGGAAGTTTCCATACCCACGCTCCTTGTCTGCAAGAGCTTGGCGTGCAATAGAGAGCAAGTCATCGCTGTCCAGACTCTTGAGCTGGAAGATCCTTGATCTGCTGACCAAGGCTGCATTCACCTCGAAATAGGGGTTCTCGGTCGTTGCCCCGATAAGAATGACCGTGCCGTTCTCAACCCAGGGCAACAGAGCATCCTGCTGGCTCTTGTTCCATCGATGCACCTCGTCGACAAAGAGAATGGTTCCGCGATTGTAAAGCTCTAAGCGCTGACGGGCTTCCTCGATTTCGTAGCGCAACTCCTTTACGCCTGATAAAACGGCATTGAGGGTGGAGAAGTGTCGCTTGGTTGTATTGGCGATAACCCGGGCGAGGGTTGTCTTTCCCGTTCCCGGCGGTCCGTAGAAAATGACCGAGGAGAGCTGGTCGGCCTGGATTGCCCGCCTGAGCAGGCGGCCTTTGCCGATGATGGCATCCTGACCGATGTACTCGTCCAAGGTACGGGGACGCATCCGGTAGGCAAGGGGTTGGTTTGCACTCTTGTCTTTCTCGCTGGCTTCACTAAAAAGATTCATTGCCGGCCGTCCTGCTGGAAAATTTCAAGGAACGATCCGCTGCCCTTGGGAACAGGGGTTGTTCTCAGCCGTTCCTCCTGAGTTCCGAGCTCATCGAGGTACGTGGTGGTAAAGAAGGAGTACAGGTGTTCGAAAGGCTCGGCTGCTACAACAGGAAGCTCCTCCCGCCCCCAGAGGGCTGTACTCTCTTGCCAGATGCCGTACCGATCGAGGATGAGATCCCAGGTGATGTCGCTTGTCTTGAGAGCCTCTTGGAGCATGCTCCTGACTTGCTCTGCAAGTACGGTGCCTTGTTCGGTAACCAGGCGGGTGGTTGCACTGCGGTTTCCCTCTTTCAGGGTCGCTTCAGCATCCTGCCAGACGATTGATGATACCGATGCCTCCACAAGGGAGGGCAGCTGTACGACCACCTGCCGGAAGGCACTGAGAACCTGCATGCGCCATACATCAAGGTGATCATGAAACAATGGAAT
>NZ_DJGW01000074.1:0-16352 GCF_002432845.1 Sphaerochaeta sp. UBA5836 | reverse complement strand
GATTGGCTGGCAAGCTTCACCACCTCGGTAAGGGCATACGCCGCATCGGGAGCCTGCAACGCTTGGTCTTGCTTGACGGAAGAACAGCCGGCAAGAAGGAGGGCAAGTCCAAGCAAAAGGTATACACATGACGTACGTTTCATGGTTGATACTATACCATCCGACTCCTCTCTTGCATAGCAGAATGGACCTCTGTACAATCGCAGAATGCTTGGCCAATACAAAACCATGAACAGGCAGATTCGTGCCATGAGCCTTCCGACCATGTATGGAATGCTCTTCACCGCGTTGTATGACATGGTTGACATGTTCTGGATAGGTATGTTGGACAAAGAGGCGGTGGCAGCCGTCACCATCTACCTGACGCTCTTTCTGGCATTGGAAATACTCAATGAAGTCGTAGGTACGAGCAGCGTCTCCCTGCTCAGCAAAAGTTGGGGTTCGGGTGACCTGGAAATGACCAGAAGGATAGGGGAGCAGACCTTCGTATTCAAAGCACTGCTCGGCAGCCTGGGTGCCTTGATCCTCATCCTGATCCTTCCCTATTTCTACCGACTCTATACCAATGATGCGAAGGTCCTCCACCATGGCCTGCAGTATGGCTGCCTGCGTTCAATATTTGTCCCGGTTTTCTTCTCTTCCTACACCGTCAACACCATCCTGAGGAGCACCGGGGATGCAAAGACACCCATGTTGCTCCTGCTGGCCTCCGCTGTATTGAACATGGTCCTCGATCCGCTTTTCATGTTCAGCACCATACCTCTCACATCCCTGAAAGGGTTGGGATGGGGTATGTTCGGGGCGGCTGCTGCCACCTGCATCTCCTACTTGTTTGCCTTTCTTGCCGGGTTCTGGTACCTGCAAAGCGGCAGGGCTCCCCTTACTATCAGTGTCAAGGGCCTTTTTCACCTGGATTGGGCGATCGACAAGAAATTGCTTGTCATCGGCCTGCCCAGCGGGATCAACATGCTGCTCAGGTCCCTGATCACCATCATGTTTCTCAAGCTTGTCGCCCTGTACGGAACCGTGGCCATCGCCGCATTGGGAATCGCCAACAGAATCTATCAGTTCTGCGGCATGCCTTCCAACGGCCTCTCCATGGGGTCCGGCATCTTGGTGGGCCAACGTCTGGGTGCAAAGCAGTTCAAGGAGGCGAAGGCCGTCACGCTGCTGTCCTCTCTCAACGGACTGCTCTTTTCTCTCCCTTTCATCCTGTTGCTTCTCCTTGCCCCCGAGCCCCTGCTCAGCCTCTTTCTCGGTGGGGCATCGGTTTCCACGGAGGCTGCCGCACTGCTGCGCATCTATGGCCTATGCCTGGTCTTCATGGCACTATCGGGAGGGCTGGGCTCGGCCTTTTTCGGCAGTGGACATACCAGTCCCATTCTCTATACCTCCCTGATCAGCGGCTGGCTGGTGCAAATTCCGTATGCGTTGCTTGTCGTGCTTGTGTTTCAGCTTGAACTTCCCTGGCTGTGGGCGGCCTACCTGCTTGGCGATTCACTGGAGTGCCTGCTTCGATATCGGTACTTCCGTTTGGGTGGTTGGATGCAGGAGCGTTGACGTTTGTTCAATTTATTGCGACATTATAGATGATAGCACAGGAGGCTAGTACTATGTCAGAACGAAACACATCAATACTCCAGAATGTCGCAGCACGCGAGCGGACCATACTGAAGAACGTATACCTTTGGATGACCGCAGGATTGGGTCTTACCGCCTTGATCGCATTCTTTGTGGCCAGCAATCCCCCACTGCTTCGTGCTCTGGTCGGCAATACCATGGGATTTCTCTTGATTGTCGTCGGTCAGTTCGCCCTTGTTTTCTACCTTTCATCTCGACTGGACAGGATGAGTCAGGCAAGTGCAATCGGAGCGTTCTTAGCATACTCCGCCCTGAACGGCATCATGCTCAGCACCATATTCGCCGTCTATGCCGGCGTGGTGATTTACAAGACGTTCTTTACCACCGCCCTCATGTTCGGCGGCATGAGCATCTATGCCATGACCACCAAACGGGATTTGAACAGGTTCGGCTCCTATCTGGTCATGGGATTGTGGGGCTTGATTATCGCCTCGCTGATCAACATGTTTTTCCGTTCATCCGGATTGGAGTACCTGATCAGCTTCATCGGCGTCGGAATTTTCCTCGGGCTCACCGCATGGGACACCCAGAAAATCATCCGGATGAATGAGCAGTATGGATCGGGCATTGACGAAGAGACGTTTACCAAGCTGAGCATCATCGGCGCTCTTTCCCTGTATCTCGACTTCCTGAACCTCTTTCTCTTTTTCTTGAGGATTTTCGGTCGTTCGGACAACCGCTGATCGCTCACCAATAGATAGAATCGGCTGCCGGAAGGCAGCCTGTTTTGTCATTGCCGATAGCTGACGGCTGAAGGGTTTGCCAGGCTCTTCTTCAAAGCCTCATAGCTGATCTCCTCCATATTGATATAACAGCTTCTTCTTCCCACCTGCTCAAGACAATGGGCGTCCGAGCCGGTAAGAACGGCCAGGTTGTGTGTATCGGCTTGAACCGGAAGGTGAATAGCCTCCAAGGCGGAATAGGGCAAGTCGGGAAGAAACCCTAGGTTGGCAAGCACACTGTTGGCAAAGCGGTCGATATGGGCCGGGATCACCAGGGCATCCCTGCTGAGCGCCTCCTCCACCACATCGCTGAAAGCGAGGGAGGTGGAACCGACCAAGAGCTTGTCCACCGTCCCAATCACTTCGCCCTCGATATCGACCACAAGCTGATTGCCGAACAGGTCGGTTCGGTTCTTCTTGTCAGGGAGTAGAAACTCAATGAACGAACCGAACTCAAGGGCATCCTTGAGATGGGAGAAGAGCGTAAGAACATGTACATCCTCGACGGTGGAGACTTCCAGACCGAATAACGGCAGGATGCCGCACAACCGGCAGGCCTCATCAAAGGCAACGAGGTTGCGGGCGCTGTTATGGTCGGTCAGGGCAAGGATCTGAATGCCCTGTTCCATTGCTTCGACGGCCAGCAGGGCAGGGGTGAAGTCATCGTTTGCGCAGGGTGAGAGGCAGCTGTGATTATGGAGGTCAATCTTTGCCTGCATTGATCCTTCCCAAGGCTGCTGCAATGCGACAGCTTGCCTCGAACTGCGTTGCAGTAGTGGTGAAAATCGCAATTCCCTCATCTTTGGCGGCTTGCAGCATATCGGAAGGAATGCTGCGATTGTTGCAGATCACCAAAGCTCGGATGCCCGCAAGAGAAGCAACGGCGACGGTGTTCTTGTGAGCTTGAATCGTAATCAGGACACTCTCTGCAGGGGCGTTTCCCATCACATCACTGAGCAGGTCGCCGGTGTAGGCGTCCTGTATCTGCTGTGAGCCGTTTCCCATATATTGGGTGGTGAATCCTTCCAATTGCGCCAAATCCTGAACAATCATCCTATGTCTCCTCTTGTTTCGGATGCAACTCTATCGTGCATACCACGGTAGTCCCGTTTCTGTTGCTCTCGATGGTAAAGTCATCAGCCACCGACCTGACGTTGGGCAGTCCCATGCCGGCTCCGAATCCAAGGGAACGGATCCACTCACTGGCAGTCGACCAACCTGGAGTCATTGCCGCCTCCACATCGCTGATGCCCGGTCCGCTGTCTCTTGCAGTAATCTGCATCGTCTGCGGCGAGTACTCGGCGATCAACTCCCCTCCGTCTGAATGAACCACCAGGTTCATCTCCAACTCGTAACTCGCAATGGCGGCCCTGCGGATGATATGGGGTGCAATCCCTGCACTCTTGAGTCGTTTCTTTATCTCCGTGCTGGCATATCCTGCATTCTCGAAATCATTCTTCATTATGGTGTAGGTGTGGATCTCCCCGCTCATCTCCTCGCTGAGGCTTGTGGTGCGGGTGCGTTTCTCCAGCTCCTCAATCTCCCGGTTGATTTCCACCAGCAACGTGCTGGTGATATCACGGCTGGTTATCATCCCAACCAATTCCTTGTGCTTGTTGAGCACCGGGAACCGATGGTAGCTGAAGCGGTCGAAGTAGCTTATTGCAAACGAAATCGGCATATCATCCTCGAGGACGATGAGGTTACGCGTCATGTGGTCCTGCGCCTTTTCCTCTATATATCCTTTATCGAGTGCTTGGATGATGTCATCCATGCTTACAATCCCTATCAATCGCTTGCCGACTACAATGGGAAGACCTGTCACCTGTTTTTCGCGCATGATGTGTTGAATCTGCCTGAGCGTGGTTTCCTTGCCGGCGGTAACAAGATCGGTGGTCATGACATCCTTCACCTTCAGTCGATAGATCAATTCAAGGATCACATTCGGCGAGGTGATGGTATTGATGGGTATCTCTTGCATAGGTTGAGTATACAACAGCTTTGCATGCGTGCAAAGAAAGGTTGGCTGTCAGTTTCATGTTTTCCTACTGCCAAAACATGATTTCTCTGCTATATTGAATGTGTATGAATACTGTTCCATCGCTGGCTCTTGTGTATGAAGACCCGTTTCTTCTGGTCGTGGATAAACCTGAGCTGTTGCCTACGGTCCCCCTCAAGAATGATCCATCTGATAAACCAACCCTGTTGGGCTTGGTTGCCCAGTCATTTCCTGAGGTGCTCTCGGTGGAGGGCAAGAATGCCTGGGAGGGCGGGGTGCTTCATCGCCTCGACACCCCCACAAGCGGCTTGGTGGTAATCGCCAGAACCAAGGAAGCGTATACAGCACTCCAGGCGATCAGCAAGGCAGAACTCTTTGTAAAAGAGTACCGGTGCCGCAGTTCACAGCGAATGGACGAATTGCTTGCCGGTTTTCCCCCATTTCCTTATGAGGATCCGGTTGCGTGCGGTGGACGGGAGGTGACGGTGGGAAGCCTGTTCCGCCATTACGGCGACAACCGCAGGCAGGTTCGGCCGGTGCTCCCGGACAGCCCCAAGCACCTGCTGGAGAAATCTACAGGAACTTTTTACCTGACCAAGATCTGGTATACAGGACAAGAGGGTGAGGCCTCAACCTTCACCTGCCGGCTGACCTCCGGATTTCGCCATCAGGTCAGGGTTCATATGGCGTGGAGCGGCCATCCGATCGACGGAGACGGGGTGTACCACGGGATGGAGCAGCACAGCCTTGCCCTGCGCTCTGTGGCGGTTGAGTTTCCCCATCCGATAACTTCGCAACCCATGGAAATACGAATAGATACATAAGAGGAGCAAACATGGCAGATCCAAGAGAACAGAAGTTGGCAGAACTTCTCGTCACATATTCGGTACAGCTGCAGAGAGGTGAATCGTGCCTCATCAACGCAGTGGATATTCCCACCACCATGACGGAAGCCTTGATCAAAGCAGTGTATAAGGCCGGCGGGTATCCGGTGGTAAACCTATGGAACCAACGTCTTGAGCGGGCGATGTGTGAGCATGCCACCGTAGAGTCGCTTACAAAGTGGGCCGACGTAGACACCTACCGCATGAAGCAGATGGATGCCTTCATCGGCATTCGCGGCATCGCGAACGTGCGCGAGCTTGCAACCATCGGCGAAAAGGCAAACTTGGCAAGCACCTACTACAATACCCCGGTGCACATGAAGACCCGCCTGCCGCATACCAAGTGGGTGGTGCTTCGCTATCCCACCGAGGTCATGGCGATGCAGGCGGGAATGGGTACGGTTGAGTTCGAGGAGTTTTTCTATACCGTCTGCACCCAAGTTGATTACTCTGCGATGGCTGAAGCGATGGCACAAGCCAAAACCTTTCTGGATACGGTCGACCAGGTTCATATCAAGGCTAGGAACACCGACCTCTCTTTTTCGATCAAGAACATGCCCTGGATTCCCTGTGCAGGAAGAATGAACATTCCCGATGGGGAGATTTACTCCTGCCCGGTCAGGGATTCGGTCAACGGAACCATAACCTACAACACCGAGAGCACCTACCACGGCCATTGTTTCAAGGACGTAAGCTTTACCTTCAAGGACGGCAGAATCATTGAAGCACATGCCGATGACGATGCACTGCTGAATGCCGTTCTCGACATTGATGAGGGGGCCCGCTACATCGGTGAATTTGCTTTGGGATGCAATCCCGGCATCATCAAGCCGATGGACAACACACTGTTCGATGAAAAGATTTTTGGGTCGATCCATTTTACACCCGGCAATGCCTATGAGGATTGCGACAACACCAACCGCAGTGCAGTGCACTGGGATTTGGTGCAGATCCAGCGACCGGAATATGGTGGAGGGGAGATGTATTTTGATGGGGTTTTGGTCCGCAAGGATGGAGTTTTTGTCCATCCAAGTCTTACCTGTTTGAATTTTTCTCTCTAAACCTGATTGACACAGAGCGCATGGCTCTGGTACAACAAGGCAAACGTCAAGGGCGATGTGGAGCAATCCGCATCGCCCTCAGTCTTTTCAAGCCCGTTGGGCTTCGTACAAAGGTGTGCGGTGAGTTTCACTGCACACCACTTTTGTTTGTAGGGGGAACGTATGTACGTATCAGTGGACACGCTCTGGGTCTTGTTGGGGACAGTGCTGGTGTTTTTCATGCAGGCCGGGTTTGCAATGGTGGAGACCGGTTTCACCCGGGCAAAGAATGCCGGAAACATCATTATGAAAAACCTGATGGATTTCTGCCTCGGCAGTGTTGCATTCTGGATACTCGGCTTCGGTCTCATGTTCGGGCTTGCCGGCGGTGATGCGGCACTCCCGTTCATAGGGGTACCCGATTTTTTCATTCTCCGTGACTACGGCTCTGCCGTTCCCTCCTATGCCTTCATCATGTTTCAGACGGTATTCTGTGCGACAGCTGCAACCATTGTCAGCGGTGCGATGGCCGAACGGACCAAGTTCATCTCCTACTGCATCTATTCTGTTGTCATCAGCGCCTTGATCTACCCGGTCAGCGGCCACTGGATCTGGGGTGGCGGTTGGCTCGCAAACATGGGGTTTCACGATTTCGCCGGTTCTACTGCGGTTCATATGGTCGGAGGGGTCGCAGCATTCTGGGGAGCGAAGATCATCGGTCCGAGAATAGGCAAGTATGACAGTGAGAAACAGCCGCAGGCGATACCCGGTCATAGTCTGACTCTCGGAGCACTTGGCGTATTCATCCTTTGGTTCTGCTGGTTTGGATTCAATGGCGGCTCAACGCTCGGCCTAGCAAGCGATGAGAACCAAGTTGCAGCCTCCTCGATTTTCTTCAACACCAACTTATCTGCCGCAATGGCGGCAACGGCAACCATGATACTGACGTGGATACGGTATAAGAAGCCTGATGTCTCCATGACACTCAACGGAGCACTCGCCGGTCTGGTGGCGATTACCGCCGGGTGCGATGCAGTCTCCCCCTTCGGATCTGCAGCCATCGGCATCATAAGCGGCATAGTCATAGTCTTTGCCGTCGAATTCTTTGAGAAGGTTGCCCACATCGACGACCCGGTCGGCGCCATTTCCGTGCATGGAGTCTGCGGGGCCTTGGGAACCATCCTGGTGGGAGTGTTTGCAGTCGATGGTGGACTGGCATACGGCGGAGGTTTTACCTTGTTGGGCATTCAAATGATGGGTGTAGGAGCTGTCATGCTGTGGGTCTCGCTTACCATGGTCTTTTTATTCAAGCTTCTTCACAAGACAGTCGGTTTACGAGTCTCTCATGCTGAGGAGATAGCCGGGCTTGACCTGAAGGAGCACGGGCTCTGTTCAAGCTATGCAGACTTCATGCCGGCCGTCCCATCGGTGCTTGGTGGCAAGGTCACCGAGGAACAAGCAATCCCGGTCACCGAGGTTCCACCGGTGCAAAAACCCAGCCGCGAAGCTCCCCTTACCAAGGTGGTCATCGTCAGCAGGCAGAGCAAGTTCAATGAATTGAAGGAAGCCTTGAACGCAATAGGAGTCATGGGCATGACGGTGACCCAGGTTATGGGCTGCGGCATGCAAAAAGGGCAGAAAGAGTACTACCGCGGTGTGCCCGTCTCTCCGACGTTGCTGCCGAAGATGCAGCTTGAGACGGTTGTCAGCAAGGTGCCGGTACGTTCTGTCATCGAGGCTGCAAAGAAGGCACTCTATACCGGGCATATCGGCGATGGGAAAATCTTTGTGTATACGGTGGATAATGTGGTGAAGGTCCGCACCGGCGAGGAAGGCTACGACGCCCTGCAGGATGAGATGATTCCCGACTGAAAGAAGAGGATGGAAGGGGGCATCGGCCCCCTTCCGCTATCGTTCCACATCGAATACGATGGTGCGGTTCTTGAACAGGATGATCCTGCTTTCAAGATGAGCCTGCACCGCCTTGGCCAGAACCCTGCGCTCGACGTCTTTTCCCACGTCCCTCAGACCGTTGGGGCTGAGTTCGTGGTTCACCCGCACGACATCTTGGTCGATGATCGGCCCCTGGTCGAGATCCTCACTTGCATAGTGGGCTGTCGCCCCGATCATCTTTACTCCGCGTTCATACGCCTGCCGATACGGATTCGCGCCCTGGAAGGCAGGAAGGAATCCATGATGGATGTTGATGATCTTTGCGTGCCACTGGCTGGTGAAATTCGGACTGAGGATTTGCATATACCTAGCCAGGACAACCAAGTCGATGTCAAAGCGCTTAAGCAATGTCATTACCTTGGCCTCCTGCTCGGCCTTCGTTTCGGAAGTGACCGGCAGATAGTAGAAAGGAATTCGGAATTGGTTGGCGATTATTTCCAAGTCAGGATGATTGCTGATGATCAAGGAGATATCGCACTTCAGGTCGCCTTCATTCTTGCGGGCGATCAGGTCGTACAGGCAGTGGCTGGTCTTGCTGACCATGATGGCAACCCGGGCGTTATAGTCGCTGTAGTGGCATTCCCACGTCAGGTTGTACTCCTTGGCAAACTGTTCGAAGTCCTCTTCAAGCTCCTTTCGGGTGGTCTTGAGATCCTGCATGTCCAGTTCAATGCGCATGAAGTAGCGACCCTCGATGCTGTCGGTGTGCTGCTGGCAGTGTACGATATTGTAGTTGCGCTGGAAAAACCACGTTGAGGTGGCGCTGAGTATGCCCTTTCGATCCTCACATTGGATGAGGAAGATGATCTTCTTCTGGTTGTCTGTCATTGCTGGTGCCTTTATTGCAGAGGGGTTATTTCAGCTTCCCGGGGGTCTTCACCCAATACAATCTCTACGCTGCGCTTCGCCTCGGCCAGCGCTTTTTCCAAAGCTTTTGCCAGACGCATTCCCTCCTCGAACAGAGCGATGCTCTCTTCAAGGGATGTATCAGAGGCGTTGAGTTTTTGAGTGATCTCCTCAATTCTGGAAATATCTGTTTCAAAACTCATTGTTACTCCTTTACCAGTGCCTTTCGGCTCCCATCGGTGAATGTCAGCGTAAGCAAAGAGCCAGGTTCTGCTTGCATTCTTGATGCAACAAGCTTTCCTTCCTGGTTATGTACGACCGCATAGCCTCGGGCAAGTATAGCAAGGGGACTGAGGGCTTGCAACTCTCTGATGGCAAGTTCCAGCCGTCCTGCATAGCTTTTCAGCAGTTGTTTTTGGGCAATGACCAAGCTATTGCCTGCATTTGCGAGCAAATACTCCTTGGCGCTGATGATGCTGTTGATTCTCATCCCCATCGCCTTGGTGTCGAAACGTCTGACTTTGCTCTCAGCAAGCAACAGCCGGTTTTCTATGCTCCTTTGCAGCTGCACATGCAAATTTGCCACCTGATTTCGGTAATCCAGATATCCTTGGCTGACCAATTCCGCTGCAGCGGACGGGGTAGGAGCGCGCAAGTCTGCGACAAAGTCAGAGAGAGCCCAGTCTATCTCATGGCCGACTGCACTGACTACCGGAATTTCTGAAGCATGGATGGCCTCGATCACGCTCTCCTCGCTGAAGGGCAGCAGATCTTCGATCGAACCGCCTCCACGACCGACGATCAGGACATCGCAGAGCAGAAGATTGTTGGCTTGTTGGATGCGATTGGCGATCGAGGATGCCGCACCCTCTCCTTGAACGGTTGCGGGGAGGACCAGCACATCAAGTGAGGGGGCTCTTCTTTCCAGAATATTGAGGATATCCTGCAGTGCGGCCCCGGTGGGGCTGGTCACCACACCGACCCGAAGGGGGAGCTTGGGAATTGCTTTCTTGGTTTTCTCATCGAAATAGCCCAAGGACGCATAGTGGCGCTTGCGCATCTCCAGCATGGCCAGAATCTGACCAAATCCAGATTTCTCCATGGTATCGCACTTAAGCTGGTAGGTTCCCCGAGCTCCATAGACATCCAATCCTCCGGTTACCGTAACCTTGTCACCCTCCTGGGGGGTGAAGTCGACCTTCCAGGTGGAGCCTTTGAACATGACGGCACTGATTGAACATGACGCATCCTTGAGGGTAAAGAACCAATGCCCGGTCGAGGAGGGGCGGAAGTTGGAGATTTCTCCGGTGACTTTCAGGCCGTAAAATCCCTGCTCAAGGGTTTGCTTGATCAAGCTGGTCAGCTCGGAGACGGAAAGCTCGGTCATAAACAGGTTATCCATTCTGTTGCTCCTTCTCCGGCTTTGGTCGTCCAAGCCTGTGCAATTGGTTGAGGATTCCCAAGAATGCGAGGATCGCCCACAAGCTGAAGAAGAGCCAGAAATCCAGATACCAGAAGAGGGAAAGCAGGTAGGAAACCAGCAAGGAGCCTGCAATGGCGCTTTCCAGGGCTATATAGGAGTCGAACCGGATGAGGCAGTAGGCGAGGATGATGACCTGCAATACCAGAAACATGATGAAACTGGCCTGCAAGGGCAAAAAGCGGCGGATGAGCAAAAAAATCACCAAACCCATGCTCAAGCCGGTAAAGGAGGCTACGATCAGGTGGGCAGCAAACGACTTTCTTCTGGACAGGTAAAAAAGGAGCAAACCCCCGATGCAGAACGAGAGCAGGTTGATCAATACTCCCTGATAATCCAAGTCTGTGAACATGACGTTCCACAGCTCAGAGGGGACAGTATTTGATGCAAGGCTTGTCAGCAGTGACTGTTGTTGGAATACAAGCAGAGCAAGGGCAAGGAAAACAAGGCTGCCTGCAAAAACACTTCGGATGCTTACCAAAAGCCGTTTTGCAACATAGCCGTAGAAGCAGAGAAAAAAACCGAGCAATAGTCCGATGAACATCACCGAAGCGCCGATTGTGTTCGCATCACTTTGCATGCACTCTCCTGTTTTTTAAAAAAAAAGAGACAGCAGGATCCGCTGTCTCACAACCAAACTGGTTGGCTTAGCCCTGGATGATAGCAGCTGTGGGGCAGACATCGGCACATGTGCCGCAATCGATGCATGCATCAGCGTCGATTACATAGATATCGCCTTCAGAGATAGCACCGGTCGGGCATTCGGGCAAGCAGGTTCCGCAAGCCACGCAAGCATCAGTGATCTTGTAAGCCATGATATTGACTCCTTACTTAGTTTTCATTGCTTTTGACTATATACCGCCTTTGCAAGCGAGTCAAGGAATTTGAAATATCTGTACTATGAGTACAATTAAATGAATGAATAGAAACTTTGGGCAAAACTTTTTTGAACAGCAAAAAGAAATCTTTTCTATAACCTTTAATTTGTTAGTATCTCACGAATTTCTTTACTGCAATAGGATTGTACACTACTTGAATTCATCTTTGCCGTTTGGTGGATTAGGATTACTATATTCTTAGCGGCGAAGTACGGAGGCTGGTACGCCTTCCGAGTAGCCTAGGGTCCTCTCTGGTGGAGGGCCTTATTATTTGCACACAGAATTGAAATGCATGGTGATGTACCGAGGCATCCAGTACAATAGTGCCAACTGATGGGTTTTCTCCTCTTTTTAGGGAGCCAAGGAGATTGATTTCCTGCAACTCGTACCTCTGTTTGTCCGACATATTGACATTGTTGCATGACTGGCCGATACTTCTCTTGATTGGTGAAGTGACAGGTCTGTGAACCTGAAAGTAACCGATTCCTTATGTACACCGGCGAAGTGGTTAGGTCTGCGAACCTTTCAAGTACCCGGTTCTTTGAGGGGCGCACTCCGAAAGGGGTGCGTTTTTCTTGGTTGACGGGAAGGAGAGTAAGAGGGCACCAGCCGTTGTCCTTGTCGACATCTTCAGTGCCATCTGCAAATTTCGCACACCAAGGCACATTCTTTCAAAATTGACTCACATCTCTATACTGCAAAGCAACAAGGTCGGAATCAATGGGTTGGTTCCTGAAATCGTGCCAATCACAGGGAATCCTATTCCCCTAGAGTTTCCGTGCTTTCAGAAGAGCATCGCTGAGTGTCCCTATCGGACAGGCGGCACACCAGATTCTTGGCCTGTAGATCCGTGAAAGAATGAGCGCAAGGATGGTTGTCGAGGCCATCATGCCATAAAAGCGATAGGAGAGGTGCAGAAGGAAGAGCGGGGCTTGGACGGTGATGAGCTGGGGCAGGCTGAAGAGCTCGATGACGATGAAAAGCCTGATGAATGGCATCGCTTCCATGTTTCCCAGCGCCACTTGGACGGTTGAACCGGTGATGAAGAGCAGGTTCAGTCCAAAGTACCAGAGCATGATGCGCCTGAGTTTTCCACTTGTGATCAAGGCAGGATTTTTTCTCCAGTGCTTTTTCTTGCCTGCTGCATTGAGCAGACTTGCACGAGGGCAATAGGTCTGGCACCATACTTTCTTTTTTGCTTTTGCAAGCAGGATGAAAGGAAGGGCCATGCACAGGATGGCGAGATTGGCAAAGAGTATGGAGACAAAGCCAAGTGCAAAGTAGGCAAGTGTGATGATATACAGGTTGGGTAACAAGCCCTTGTTTCTCATACCTTCTCCATCACCAATGCCTTTGGAAAGCAGTAGCGGGTGCATTTTCCGCAGTTGATGCATCGACTTCGGTCGACAGTCGGTGCTTTCTGCCCTTTCTGGCTCAAGGCCCCTGCCGGACAGGCAGCTACAGCAGGACAGCGGTGATTCTGCGGGCAGCGATGCTTGAGAATGGCCAGTGTTTTGGGTGTGGTGTCGGGTGCTTTCAGTCCAAACAGTGATGCAAGAGAAAAAGCCATATATATCCTCCCAAGGTGTACGGAGTACCATACTGGAAAGGCTGAGTTTTGTCAAATACTTGTCAATAACAACAATTGTTTCTGACAATAATATCTGTTTTTTTCTCCCTTGCCACTTCCTCAATCTTGGTTATATAGTCAAGCAGAGTGGAGGAGTGAGCAGTGAAAAAGCTTGTACTTGCTGAGAAGCCGAGTGTTGGAAGAGAGTTGGCGCGTGTTCTCAACTGCTATAGGCGGGAAACCGGTTTCATTGAAGGAGAACACTACATTGTCACCTGGGCATTGGGACATCTGGTGGAATTGGCCCAGCCTGCAGCTTACAGCGAGCGTTACAAGCGATGGTCCTTGCGTGATCTTCCCATGTTGCCGCCTGTTTTGCAACAGGAGGTCATCGAGCAGAGCAAGGACCAGTTTGCAGTGGTCAAGAGCTTGATCGAAAGAGCGGATATTGAAAGCATTGTCATCGCCACCGATGCCGGCCGGGAAGGGGAGCTGGTTGCCCGCTGGATTCTGAAGCTCTCCGGTTACCAAGGCCCCGCCCATAGGCTGTGGATCAGCAGCCAGACTGAAAAAGCCATCAAGGAAGGGTTTGCGAACCTCAAGGATGCAAGCTTGTACGACAATCTCTACAAGGCGGCGGAAAGCAGGGCTGCCGCCGATTGGTATGTCGGGATGAATGTAACCAGGGCTCTTACCTGTCATTATGATGCCAAACTATCGGCAGGCCGGGTGCAGACTCCGACTTTGGCCCTCATGACCCGGCGGGAGGATGAGATAGAGGCCTTCAGCGGACGATTCTACTGGACCCTGAAAGCAGATTTCACCCAGTTCAGCGCTTCCTATTACCCAACCGAGGACTCGATCAGAATCACCGATGAGGCAACGGCAAAACAGCTGGAAACCTCGCTCGTCGGCAAGTCGGGCAGGGTGGTGAGCCTGGAGACTGTGGAGAAAAGCGAGCAACCTCCGCTCGCCTATGACCTCACCGAGTTGCAGCGGGATGCAAACAACCTGCTCGATTTCAGTGCCAAACAGACCTTGGATGTGTTGCAGGCCCTCTATGAGCAGCACAAGATCGTCACCTACCCGAGAACCGACAGCCGCTACATCACCACCGATATCGTCGCAACCCTGCCTGACAGGCTGCGCAGCCTGCAGGACACCCCCTTCAGTCCCCTCTGCGCCCGCTTTGTCAAAGAGGGGTTCCGTGTCGACGAAAATCGCTTTGTGCAGGATCTGCAGGTAACCGATCACCATGCCATCATCCCGACCGAGCAGCGGGTGGATCTTGGCCGGCTCAATGCCCAGGAAAAAGCCTTGTGGGAGTTGATCGTCCTGCGCTTCTTGGAAGTGCTCAGCCCCGATTACGTCTATCGGACCACCACCTTGACAGCCGAAGTTGAAGGGTGCCGTTTCAAGACCAGGCTGACCATTGGTGTCGAGCAGGGGTGGAGAAATGCGGCAACCCTGATCGGCAAGCGAAGCGCCCAGGTTTCGACGGGAGACGAGGATGATGCAAGCCCTGCTTTGTTGGGCTGGAAGGAGGGCGATGAGGTTACCATCAACTCCGTCAAACTCAGGAAGCTAGCCACCACCGCCCCCTCCCGGTATACCGAAGCGACTCTCCTGTCTGCCATGGAGCATGCCGGACGATTCGTGGATGACGCATCCTTGAAAAAACGGCTGTCCAACGGCCTTGGGACCCCGGCAACCCGTGCCGACATCATTGAGAAACTCATTCAGAATCACTATATCGAGCGGGTGGGCAAGGAACTGGTGCCAACCCCCAAGGGAAGAGAGCTGGTTCGACTGGCCCCTGAAGAACTTCGTTCACCCGAGTTGACTGGACGCTGGGAGGAACGACTGGGCAATATAGCAGAAGGGAAGGAGGACGGGGATCGTTTCATCGACGACATCAAACGCAATGCTTCGGCATTGGTTGCCCAGGTGGTTTCCAGCAGCGAGGTGTTCTCTCCCCATTTTCCCGATGCAAAGACGTGTCCGTACTGCAAGACGCCGATGATGAAGGTCGTCGATGAGATTGGTCAGAACCACTTCCTTTGCCAGAAACTCTCCTGCAGTTATGAGGAGATGGAAGTCAAGAAGCGAGTGCCCAAGCCACAGGAACAAAAGCCGGCTGAACCAAAGAAGAACGTGGTGGTAAAGGTGGCGCCCGTTGAGGCTGATGCAACAAAAAAACGAGTCGTACTGAAAAAGAAACCGCAGATCCAAGCGTTTTCCCTGCCGGACGATGCATCTGCCACCTACACCTGGGAGACAGTGATCGAGGTGGTCAGACCCAGCAAGCTCGCCTACCGTTCAGAGCGCAGCGAGCGGACAAGCGAGAACAAAGGAGGATGGAGACCTGTGGCCCAATCCCAGCATCTGGTTGACCAAACTCCTTCCGGAGGCGGCAGTTTTGCAGATTTCCTGAAAGCAAATGAGGATCGAAAGAAGCGAGATCGCGAGAAAAAGCGTAAGTAATTTGATATATTTGTTATTATAAAAACATTCTGTTAAACTATAGACACAATTGTCGCTTTCTGCTACTCTTCTCGCAATACAGGAGGAGTACATGCGCATAGCCATTGTCGGATATGGGAAAATGGGGAAACTCATCCGAAATGAATCCCTTGCCAAAGGTCATTATATCGCTGCGGTAATCGATCCGCTTGCTCAAGATTCAGAGGTGACAGCCCGTACTGTTGATGCGCGGACTCTGGACGGCTGTGATGTTGCCATCGACTTCACTCATCCTGATGCAGTATGCGACCATATTGTCTTATACGCCAGGTTGGGCATTCCTGCTGTTATCGGAACAACGGGGTGGTACAATCGCCTGTCCGAGCTCAAGGAAGCCACTGAGGGATGTGAACGAGCCATCATCTACAGCGGTAATTACTCGCTTGGAGTCGCCTTGTTTCTGCAGGTGGTCAAGCATGCTGCCTCCTTGTTTGCCAAGAGCGGTTTATATGATCCCTTCCTGACCGAGGTGCACCATGCCCAGAAGGCGGATAGTCCATCGGGTACCGCCGAGATGCTTGCCCAAAGCGTTCTGGAATCCTTCAGTGAAAAGACACAGGTTGTCAAGGAAACCTTGCATCAAAAGCGTTCTCCTGATGCCATCCACCTTGCATCCGTTCGAGGAGGCTGGGTTCCCGGCACCCATACCGTGTATTTTGATAGTCCAGAGGACACCATCGAGTTGACCCATCGAGCCCGTTCACGGCAAGGTTTTGCCGTAGGGGCTGTACAGGCTGCGGCTTGGATAGCCGACGGCCGCAGGGGATTCTTCAATCTCGATGACATGCTTGAGGATGTATATCTATCAGTGGAGAA
>NZ_DJGW01000029.1:24096-24800 GCF_002432845.1 Sphaerochaeta sp. UBA5836 | reverse complement strand
CGTACTGACCAAAGCATCCTTGTGATCACTGACTGCGTATGGGCTAATCAGGGAGGGGCAACCCCTCCCTTGATTATTTGCTCGGATATGAGTATAGTAGTAATACCTCAATGGAGTAATCCAAAGGGGGTGTTTCGGTTTCGACTGGCGGAAGATCAGGCCAGGGGCTGCAAGCGGAGCGCCAACTCCTGAAACTAGCAAAAACAATTAACTGCCAAAAAAGAAGACGAAGTCTCCTTCGACGCAGAATACGCCCTCGCTGCTTAACAGCACGATGACGTACAGGTCCGAATACTGCCGCTCTTAAGTATCGGGAGCCTGTAAAAGTAAGGGCTAACCCTTTCTAAGGCCTATGGAGGAAGGGAACACTACAGTAGGATACAGAAGATGTACGTTTTGCCCGTGAACCTGACGTCTTCTGGAAATATTGATCACAGGCTAAGCTTGTAGACGTCACTGGGTGGCACGTTAGGACGGGGGTTCGAATCCCCCCACCTCCAAAACACCGAGACCGGATTACTCAATGCATGAGTGGTCCGGTTTCTTTTGGTCCACCTTCAGTGGGCGACATAAGAAAGGATAGGTATGATACTTCCCCTGTTGGCCGTTCTCTTCGGCTTGATCGTCCTGGTAATCAGTTCCGATCGTTTTGTTGATGGTGCTGCCGCGACAGCCCGATATTTTGGAATGCCTTCCTTGCTCAT
>NZ_DJGW01000029.1:0-23967 GCF_002432845.1 Sphaerochaeta sp. UBA5836 | reverse complement strand
CTTGATTTGGAATTTTCCTCGTTTGATGCTGCAGTCTTGCTCTTGTTGTTGGCGCTTCTTATGGTTTGGACCATTTTCAATGGCCTGAAAAAGGAACCGGATGCATTGGCTGTTGAAGTGGACCAGGCGGTACCAAAGCCGTTGACTCTGAAAAAAGCCTTGCTTTTTCTGGTATTTGGCTTGCTCTTTCTCATTTTGAGTTCGCGAATCCTTGTTTGGGGAGCCGTGGAAATTGCACAGCTCTTCGGCGTAAGTGATTTAGTCATCGGCTTGACAATTGTAGCAGTGGGAACATCGCTGCCGGAGCTGGCTTCATCAATCCTGGCTGCCAAAAAAGGCGAGCATGATATTGCCATGGGCAATGTCATCGGTTCAAACCTATTCAATTCAACCGCTGTAGTTGGCGTTGCAGGTGCAATCAAACCCTTTACCATAGATGGTTTGGTCCTCAGGCGAGATATGCTGGTGATGACACTGCTTACCATATCACTGTTTATCATCGGATATGGGTTCAGAAAAAACAGGCAGGGAAGGGTGAATAGATTCGAAGGAGCAGGACTGCTCATTGTATACGCAATCTATACAATCAGCCTGATTCGAACCGCATAAAACGAACTGTCAGCCTTTTGGCTTCCCATATGTCAGGGCATATTGCAATTTATGCAAAAGCTTGAACCCCTCCATAGCGTGTTCAACTTCCATTTGGTATCGCTTGATATCATAATCGACCCTGCAGATTTTACACGTAGCAACGCCCTCTTTGAGACTGAGGAGGGCATAGCTTGCACGGACATCCCCGTCCAGCGAATAGCCCACAGCACCAGGGTTGATGAATCGAATTCCGTTTCTCTTGAAATCTGCAGGAATATGGGTGTGGGCATGCAACACGATGTCCACTTGTTCATCAGATAATTGTTTCTCCAATGCAGGAGCAAATGGAATATTCTGGTACAAGCCTTCATTCATGCTGTACGGTGTTCCATGACAGCAGAGGAAAGAAAGCCCTTCAAGTTCCATGCGTTTTGTGGCGGGGAAGGCAGCCAGTTGTTTTTTTGCTTGGGTGTTCATGCGTATGTCAGCATATTTGACAAGCTTCAGCATGTCTTCATCCGCTGGAGATTTCCCATTCAACTCGGAGATTTTTTCCAGGTTCAGATCAGTGTTGCCTTTTATTGCTACGATTGGTTTTTGCTCCATGAGCAAGTCAAAACACATCTGTGGATCCAACCCCATGAATACAAGATCTCCAAGGAATATTACGTTGTCTGCGCCAGAGGCCTTAGCATCAGCAAGTACCGCTTCGAAGGCTCGAAGGTTTCCATGGATGTCACTCAGCACAGCACACTTCATTTTGCTACCTCCTCTGTAGTATATGCAATTACTGTACCATACGACCTTGGACAAGGAAACCTTTGCACCGGCCAACTATCATCACTTTCTTGCTTGCAGAAAGTTTAGAACCAATTGCAATAAGACCGAAAGCGATATATTGTTTTCCCGGTGAGGGTGGTGGGGATGAATACTCGCGCGATTCGAACGTTTCTACAGAAGGAACCAGTGCTTGCAATAGCCATGGTGCTTGCATTTTTTTCTCTCTTTCTCGTACCTCCGAGCTTGGAGTATATCGACTATATTGACTGGAAAACACTTGGTTGCTTGTTCTCTTTAATGGTTGTTGTTGCAGGTTTTAGGAAAATGTACTTGTTTACCAAGCTTTCTTCGATCCTCCTGACTTTTGCACATAATCCGCGTCAGGTCAGCCTGATTTTGGTGGGTGTCACCTTCTTTTCCTCCATGCTCGTAACCAACGATGTCGCCCTCATCACCTTTGTTCCGTTGACCATTGTCGTTTTTACGTTGTGCAAGGAGACAAAACCGATTCTCTTCACCATTGTCCTCCAGACGGTTGCAGCCAATGTCGGCAGCTCCCTTACCCCGGTCGGCAATCCCCAAAACCTTTTCATCTATTCGTATTACCACCTCAGCCTTGTCCAATTTTTCATTACCATGCTGCCGTATGTCGTATCCGGCGGGATCCTGACAGTCATTCTGCTGGCTTGCATTCCCAAACACTCTGAGACCTTCAGCTTGCAGGTACAGGAAGTCAAGCCGATCCACAAACCTACGCTTCTTCGCTATACGCTTTTGTTTCTTCTTTCTCTTTCTGCAGTCTTTGATATCATACCTTGGCCGATCGTCGTACTTGTCGTAGTTGTCGCAAGCGAGAAACTCTTGCTCAAGGATGTCGATTACTCCTTGTTGCTTACGTTCGTGGGTTTCTTCATTTTTGTGGGAAACATCGGTCATCTCAACCAGGTGACCGATTCATTGACTAGATTGCTGCTTGGCCGCGAGTTCTTCGTATCATTGCTAGCCAGCCAGCTCATCAGCAATGTGCCGGCAACCCTGTTGCTGGCACAATTCACCGGCAATGCCACTGAACTCCTCAAAGGAGTAAATGCAGGAGGTTGCGGTACACTCATCGCATCCATGGCTTCAGTTATTTCCTTTAAAATGTTCGCCCATTACGACGCTAAACACACGCTTGTGTATCTAGGAGTCTTCACCCTCGCCAATATGCTCTTTGTTGTTTTGTTCCTCGTCATCCATCTGTTCTGGTGACGGCAGGGATTGGTTGATCAAGGGGAGAATATTCTTTTGCTGGGCAAGAGCGACACTCTTCAGACCCCGTTGACTCAAGTGCGAATACAGATCGCTGAGCTGTTGGCTGCTATGTCCTATGGTCATCCGCAGCACATGCTCATCAACCGACCCCCTGAGCAGGGTGTTGGCCATATGCCGCAAACTGTGAAAGGTGATGTTTCTCTCTTTCAAATCAGACTCTGAAAAGATTCCGGAATGTATGAGTTCCTGAGAGAATCGTTCGCTGAAATAGTGGCTCGACACCACTGCTCCGTTTCGCTTGCTCCAAAAAACCAAGTTTGGCATGGAAACGAAAGGGTTCTCAAGCGCCAGTTCCTTGAGTGTAGTGCAAAGAAATGCAGGGCAGGGGACATAGCGTGTCTTCTTGCCTTTCGGAGCCTTTATACCCGCCTTGTCGGCATACGCTTGGTCGATGGTAATCATATCGCTTCCAATTGCGTCATATCGGAGAGCCCGAAGCTCACCCGACCGCATGCCGGTAAGCAGTGCAACCAGACAAGCCAGGTATATTCTTCTCTCGCTCTTCTCTTTTGCATAGTGCATAAAGCCGGCAAGCTCTTGTTCACTCAGGATTCCCCGCGGAGTATGGAGACATGACAGGCTGTCCACTGCCAGAGATCGCGAAGAGGGAATGTCTCCTTTGCGTTGAGCTTCACGCAAGGCGGAAAGTACTGCTGACATGCATATGTTTATCGTTGCATGATGCAAAGCTCCCTGTTCAACCAATTGAAGCTGCAAACGTTCCAATACTCCAACAGTTACTTTAGATAGTAACAGATTCTTGTCACAGAGCGGAAACACATGGTTCTCAAGCAGGTTTTTTCTCGTCCCCATATAATCGATGGAGATACTGCCCACAGAGAGGGTATTTTTTCGTTTCACGTACTCACTGACTTCCCAGGTATAGAAATCACGAAGATACGAAACCAGTGTTTGTTCTTGATGTTTCTCAAAAACGATGCCTTGCTCCAAAGCCTTCTGGCAGATGCGTATAGCTTCATCACGTCGCTTGATGGGTGAGGTTTCTACGATCCCAAGAGCCTTGCGCAGTGTCTCAACGCTTTTCTTGTTGGTGCGCTTTGCTGTGACTGGATCGCGAAAAAGAGCGTAGTAATAGACTCTTTCTCCTCGATGTATTCTGCAAAGGGTAAAAGGTGCTGGACTGGCCATTGTTCATCTCCATATTCCGCATTTGTTCAATTGTTTGTTCAATCGTCATAATCCAAGTAATTTTAATTCAATGTATAATACTATATAAATCTATATTTAACAGTACTATATCAACTAGTATTTGTCTAGCAATATTTTCATCGTACTTACTTATATAGAGTAAGTACGATATTAATAAGATATAAATTTATAAATTTAATATTGCTTGTATATGCATAGAATACGCAAAATATACATTTTTATAAATAATATAAAAGAAATATATATAAAAACTAATATACACATATATATCATAAAAACTTACTTAAATATGTTTTTAAGATTATATATATGCAATAAAATAGTATTACAGAAACTCAAATAATGTGGCTAAGAATATATATGAAATACATATTAAATGCAAAAATATACATATACAATAAAATATGCATTGCAGATAATTTATTATGACATATACTGTGTATGTGTAATTTATGGCATGGCTTCACGAATCATGCATGCACCAAACGATTGGTCTTTCAAACATGAAAAAAAATCACCAAGGAATCGTTTCCCTGGTGATGGAGAGTACGGTATTCGGATTTAGTACTGCAGCTGCTTTACTTCCCTGCGCATGTCCCTGTTCAAATCACGCTCCTTGGTTGCTGCACGCTTATCATGCAACTGTTTGCCACGGCACAAGGAGACTTGTACCTTGACCAGGTTGCCACGCAGGTAGATGGATGTAGGGACAAGCGTAAAGCCTTTCTCGATTACCTTGCGCTTGAGTCTCTTGATCTCACTCTTGTGGGCGAGCAGTCTCCTGTTTCTATTGGGGTCATGGTTATGGATGTTCCCATGTGTATACGGCTGTATGGTAAGGCCTACCAGAGTCAGCGTTCGGTCGGTGACCGTCACGTAGCTGTCGGCAAAACTGAAACGGCCTTCACGCAATGATTTTACTTCAGTACCGACCAAAGCGATGCCGCATTCCAAATCTTCCAAGACCTCATAATTGAAGTACGCCTTCTTATTCTTCTGAAGCAGCTTGAACGTATTCTTATCTTGTTTCATTTACTCATACCAGGCAACCCGGAAACCGATAAAGTCCCCGCATGCATCAGGATCGACAACTCCAACAGTATTGGATGAGATGGTTTTCGCATCATTCAAGTAACTTCCCCCTTTCACAATCGGCTGGATAGGAAGGCCGAATCTCTGGTGCAGTGCATGGGCCTTCTGGTAATCGGTGATTCTTGCCAGGGGAATGTGGGTGGTGCTTGTCAGCTCCCATACCCCGCCGAGCAAGGAAACAGGTTCCTCCAATTGGGTGGGAATAGGGGAGAGGGAAGCTGCGAATGCAAGATTGCTGTGACTCAATGCAGCGGCTGTCCACATGCTTTCGGAAGGAATGAAGACAGTCTTGCCGGTTTTTTTGCTGAGCCAGTCGCAAAACGCCTGGGCGGCATAATAGCTGATATTGTGGATGGGCCTATTGGTAATGAACACTGTTGAGGGAGACAGTCCTGCAAGGTATGCCTCATCGACCAAACCTTGTGCTTGAAGCGCCGCTAGATTGGCTTTCTCCCACATGGGGTTCTCCTGTAAAAAAAGAGCCCACTGATATTGGCTGACTTCATGGGAAGCCAAGACAAACGCAGGAGTTGTTACTTCAACGCCCGCCTCGTTGACGGCAGGGTAGGCAAGATCAACGGTTCCACCCATGACAAACCGTGCTTGAGGATAGAGATATCCAGTCAACTCAAGATCGCCTGCCTTCAGATTTCTTGCTTCCTTCTGCAAAGCAATGATTTCGCCAGGCAGGCCTGCCTTGTCAGGAGTGTTTTCCACAATGCTGTGTGCAGCAGCCAATAGTTCCTTCAAAAAGGGAGTCTGGGAAACTTGGAACTTTTGCAAAGCCTCCTGTGCGTCTGCAAGCATGGTCTCATTGGTGCAATAGAGCAGTGCCAGCTCGAGGACCTCTGCGAAGGTTTCATCAGGCACATCCATTGCGATCAAATCGGTAATGAGGTTTGTGTACACCCCTTCATACCGGGTAACAGCATCATAGTTGAGAATGGCGCCAGCTGTTTGTATCTGCTCAAGATTGTAACGGATGACCTCCAGTTTCTGCTCGGCACTCATGCTGAGTACGGGAGAGTCGGCCGTTTTGGTTCGATGAAAAAGCCACGTCAAAAAGACCGGATGGTCAACTTCCACCAAAGAGGAGGCATACGGCACGCCACCCTTCATGTAGGTGATCTCATGACTTCCGCTTTCGATAAAATACTGGTTGTCCGCAGAGCCCAGGTAGGTGCCGTCCAGCACGATGCCGCTCTCGGAAAGCGGGGCTGGGAAGGTGACGTATCGACCACCTTTGAGAATGCCGGGAAGGAACGCTATGCAAAAGATTGCTGCTGCGATAAACAGGGTATAGAGAATGAGGAGATACATGCCTGGTCTCATCGAAAAGAGGACGGGCAGTTTCACCTCCTCCACTTCTGGAAGAACGATACGTCTTTTCATACATAGTAAGGTAGCGGTCCGCCCTTGGCTTGTCAACTCAGACCTATTGTGATAGCGTGCTTGCTATGGAACAATTGTTGAGTTTTATCGAGAGAAACACCATACGGTTTCTTACCCATAGGAAGGCCTTGAAAGCCTATGAAATTGCAAACAAACCCAAACGAACCTTCATGGGCGAGGTCAAGGGATGGGCTGATGCACTGGTATTCGCCGTATTCGCAGTCCTTTTGATCAACCAATACATTTTCCAACTCTTTGTCATTCCTACACCATCCATGGATGGGACGCTCAATGTGGGCGACCGAGTCTTTGTAAGCAAAACCATCTATGGGATTGAAATCTATCCCAGCGGACCAAAAATTCTCTCCAAAAACAGACCAGTGAACCGTGACGACATCATAACCTTCTACAACCCCGAATATACCTCGAAAGGACCATTCTTCGACGTTCTTTCACAAATCATCTATATGGGCACGTTCTCTCTCGTAAACATAGACCGCAACGAGGATGGGAGCATCGCCGAACGTTTGTATGTCAAGCGCGCCATCGGCATGGGATCGGAACACATTCGGTTCAATGACGGCAATATTGAGATCAAGAAGGCAGGCTTCGCCGATTATCAGGATGACGAGAGTTTTCGTTCCTCACTGAATCTGGTCGATGGACCGCACCGCAGTATCGATGCAAGCCTTTACAGCGGCATCAAGGCATGGGGCTCGTTGTTCGGCTACCAAGAAGCGGGGTTGGACATGAACAGCGCACCATTGTACCTGAAGAGTCAATACGCATCGGTTCAGAATGACAACTATCCCGATGACATGTATGCCTTTGAAAAGGCAAAATACCGGACCAAGCATCTTTTCGATCCATCCGACAGCAGCGCAAGAAGTGCATATGCCTCCTACCGGCGCGGCATCTATGTACCGCACGACACCGTATTGCCGTTAGGGGATAATCGAGACAACAGCCGCGACGGCAGATACTTCGGTCCTGTCTCCCAGAAGAAAATCAATGGAAGTGTGCGGTTCCTCTTCTGGCCGCTGAATAGAATCAGGTACATGGGGAATAAATAGTGCTCAGCTTCCCCACCGATGGAAATCTTTCACTCTACCTGCACATCCCGTTCTGTACCACCTGCTGCAGTTACTGTGCCTTCTACTCAGAACCGGTGGATGCGACGAAAGCGTATCTGCAACCCTATGTCGACCGGCTGGAACAGGAGATACGTGCTTGCAAAGCACGCCTTGACTGCTTTTTTACCATCTTCATCGGAGGCGGGAATCCCGGCTCACTCCCAGCTGATCAGCTGCGCCGGCTTCTTGTGGCGGCGAAAGCTGATGCAAGTGATGAAGTAACCATTGAAATGAATCCCGAAACGTTCGACGAAACCTATTTCAGCCTGTTCGCAGAGGGTTTGGTGACAAGACTGAGCATGGGCATCCAAAGCATGGACGACCCTACGCTCATACGTCTTGGACGCAATGCAAGACGAGAGGACAACCTGCGCTCAATCGCACTTGCCCGGCAGGCTCGACTGCAATACGGGATAGAGCTGTCATTCGATCTCATGGTCTGCCTGCCGGGACAAACCGTTGACTTGGCGATAGCCGACCTGCATGAGATCCTTATGCTCAGCGAATCCGATCATATCAGCCTGTACTGCCTTACCGTCGAAGAGGGCACCGAACTGGCGCTCCAGGTCGGCCTGGGCAACACGACTGTGTTGGATGAGGATGGGCAAGAGGATTTCTTGCAGAAGATGTGGTCTGAACTCAGACGCTTGGGTTTTGAACACTACGAGGTTTCCAATTTTTGCCGCAACGGGAAAAAAAGCAAACATAATCAGGTGTATTGGAGATTGGACAATTACCTGGGACTTGGAAGCAGTGCAGCTTCCACGCTCAAAGAAGGGAGTCTTGCCCGCCATTATACACAAAACCAGAGCTTGCAGGAGTTTGCCTCATCACAATGCTTCAGCGGGTATGAAGAGGAACATGTGGATGCAAACCAACAAATCGAGGAGTATGTGATGATGGCTCTGCGAACCAATGCAGGGATTGACAAGCAGGTCTTTGCAGCACGATATCAGAAGGATTTCGACTGCCTCTTTGCATCAGCAATTTCCTCACTCGATTCCTCCTGGTATTCTGACACGACCCAATTCTTTGTCTTGACAGAATATGGCTTTATGGTTATAGACGAAATCCTGCTGCGACTGGCTCTGGAAATTTCGTAAGCCCTTGACCGCCTCTACCCGTTGTGATAGCTTAATTGGGTTGAGACTAATCACGCATTCTAGAAGTTAAGAGGTTCAATTATGTCCGGCCATAGTAAATGGGCTACAATCAAACACAAGAAGGGTATCGCTGATGCAAAGCGCGGTCAGAAGTTTACAAAGCTGATCAAGGAAATTTCCGTTGCAGCAAAAATGGGTGGTTCAGACCCTGAAACCAACGCACGTCTTCGTACCGCAGTCCTGAAGGCTCGCGCAGAGAATATGCCCAAGGACAACATTGACAGGGCAATCAAGAAAGGTGCAGGAGAGCTTGACAACTCCACCTATTATGAACTTACCTATGAAGGGTATGCTCCCGGCGGTGTTGCCTTGATCATCGATACCCTGACTGACAATAAAAACCGGACTGCAAGCGATGTTCGTTCTACACTCACCAAGAATGGCGGCACTCTTGGGGCAACCGGATGCGTGTCCTACATGTTCCAGACCAAAGGCATCATCACCTACGATGCGAATAAATACAGTGAAGAACAAATTTTTGAGGTAGCCTTGGAAAATGGGGCTGACGACGTGACCACCACTGATGATGTCATTGAAGTCATTACCGCCCCTGCCGATTTTGCAAACGTGTTGGAAGCCATGCAGAATGCTGGTTTCGAGCAGGAGAGTGCAGAGGTGGAGAAGGTTGCAGATCAGACTGTTACACTTGATAGTGAGAAAGCTCGCAAAGTGCTCAAGATCATCGACAAACTCGAGGAATTGGATGACGTCCAGCAGGTTTCGTCAAATCTGGAACTCCCCGATGATTTTGAGGATGGCGACGAAGAATAACGCATGCGAATCCTAGGCATCGATCCAGGATATGCACAGACAGGCTGGGGTGTTGTCGAATCGGATGGACAGCATAACCGGCCTGTTTCGTTTGGTGTTATCAAAACTTCTGCAACGCAACAGGATAGCGATCGGATTCATTTCATCGCAAAATCAGTAGGAGAGCTTGCTGTTCAACATCGGGTTGTCATCTGTGGGATGGAGGATATATTCTTCACCAAGAATGTCAGCTCCGCCATCCCGATTGCCAAGGTCATCGGGGCCTGCGTCCATCAGCTGGCACTGCTTGATATACCGGTACGGTTGTATAGTCCGCCTACCATCAAGACAGTAGTCACCGGCTATGGCGGTGCAGAAAAACACCAGGTTCAGGAAATGGTCCGCATCCTGTTGGGCTTTGAAAAGATTCCGAAACCGGATCATGCGTCGGATGCCTTGGCTGCAGCCTTATGCCTCGCTGTATATGATTTTACCCAGATAAGGATGAAATTGTAATGATCAATGCAATCATTGGGGATGTAGTTCGGGTTCAGGAAGGGGAGGTCATACTCCGAGCAGGGTATGTGGAGTATACACTTTCGGTTTCGGCGCAGACAACCAGCAAGCTCAGCAACCTTTCCTTGGAAGAGAGAAAGGCTGTGCGGCTGCTTACCGTCCTGGTGCACCGGGAAGACAGCATGTCGCTGTTCGGATTCTATGACGAAGCCGAACGAGAGGCATTTTTGCAGCTGCAGACAGTCTCCGGCATCGGTTCAAAACAGGCATTGAAGATACTCAGCGGCATCAGCGTCAAACATTTGGCCGAGGCACTTGATACTGGAAATCTGAAGCTGCTCTCGTCAATACCGGGAATCGGGCCGAAAACAGGGCAGAAAATGATACTTGCATTGCGCAATGTATTGGTTTTCGAGGATGAAGGCGGCAAGACTGGGGTGGAAAGAACCCAAAGCAAAACCGGCCTGTGGTCTGACATCGTCAACGCTTTGGTTGATATGGGCTATGATAGACGAAGAGTTGAGGAAGTAATCGACGGTTTGAGCAGGCAGGAAGCTGAAGCAATTGGATCACTGAGCCACCATGATGCAGAGCAACTATTGTTCCGCAGTGCTGTCAAACTGCTTGGATAAAGGGAGAGGGAATGGACAAACACCAAACAGAATTGCAGGATTTGATACAAAGCTCTGTGGTTTCCACCTCCTTCCAACAGGAGGCTGACAAACAGGAGAACATCCTTCGACCAAAAATGCTCAAGGATTTCCAGGGCCAACAACGGCTGAAGGACAACCTTGCTGTATTCATCCAAGCAGCCCGTGAACGCAAGGAACCCTTGGACCATACGTTCCTCATCGGTCCTCCAGGTTTGGGTAAAACCACCTTGGCAAGCATCATTGCCAATGAGATGGGTGCTGAAATCAGAATGACCAGTGCACCGGCTCTTGACAAACCCAAGGATCTGGCAGGAATTTTGACAAACGTGACCGAAGGTTCGGTGTTTTTCATCGATGAGATCCATCGTCTCAAACCAGCTTTGGAAGAGATGTTGTATATCGCGATGGAGGATTTTGAGATCGACTGGGTGATCGGCCAAGGCCCTGCGGCCAGGACCATGCGCATCCCCCTGCCAAAATTCACCCTGGTGGGTGCCACCACCAAGGCGGGCTCGGTATCCAGTCCGCTCTCCTCACGGTTCGGCATCACCTGCCACATCGATTTCTACAATGAGACAGAGCTTGCTTCCATCATCCATCGATCAGCACAAATCATGGATGTGAAGATGGAAAATGATGCCATAGTCCAACTCGCACGCTGCAGCAGGGGGACGCCGAGAATCGCAAACCGGCTGCTCAGGCGCCTCAGGGACTTTGCTTCGGTAATGGGGGATGGAAGGGTGACGATTCCCATCGTCGACTATGGTATGGAGCGGCTTGGCATCGATACCAACGGCCTTGAAACCCAGGACAGGAATATCCTGAGAACCATCATTGAGTTTTATGATGGCGGCCCCGTAGGAGCCGAGACCCTTTCCATCAGCGTCGGTGAAGCCATAGAATCACTTGAGGATTTTTATGAACCATACTTGATCCAAAAAGGATATCTGAAGCGAACACCACGAGGAAGAATGACCACGAAAAAAGCCTATGACCTGCTGGGCCTTCCCTGCAAAAGGAACATGGATGACAATCAAGGAATACTCTTTTGATCTTCCCGAGCATTTGATCGCCCAGACTCCGGTGGACCGACGAGGCAACGATCGCCTGCTTGTGCTCAACAAGCAGACCGGTACGATACTGGATGAGCAGATGATCAACTTCGCTTCATATCTTGAGGAGGGAAGTGTTTTAGTCATAAACAACAGCAAAGTGCGCAAAGCACGGGTATTTGCTGTAAGCGATACAGGCAGCCGGGTGGAATTTCTCTTCTTGGAAGAGAATCTCGACCACAGTTGGAATGTGATGGTCACCAAGACCAAGAAGCAGCATGTCGGCAAGCACTATACCTTCAGCAACACCGAAAAGAGCTACAGCCGTACCGGCTGGATAACCAAGGAAAACCCCGATGGGACCAGGACCATCTGTTTCGACCAGGTGCTTGATGAAACTTTTTTCATGCAACTCGGTCATGTGCCGCTGCCGCCCTATATCAAACGCGAAGACAGCTTTGCCGATGAGAGCAGATATCAGACGGTGTATGCCCGAAAGGAAGGATCGGTGGCCGCCCCTACGGCAGGTCTTCATTTTACCGAGGAAATTCTTGCTTCAATCCGGTCGAAAGGGTGCACCATCGTCCCGGTGACGCTCCATGTCGGGCCGGGAACCTTCCTGCCGGTGAGGACGGAACACCTTGAGGACCACCATATGCATTATGAGTCATATGAGATAGAGAAAGAGAGTGCACGCATCATCAATGCTGCAAAAGCTGAAGGTCGAAAAATCGTAGCCACAGGAACGACCAGCGTACGAACCCTTGAAAGCGCCTTCAATGAGGAAACTGGATTGCTTGCAAGTGGTCCGGGTCGGACAAATCTCTTTATCCGACCCCCCTATACGTTCAAGATGGTGGACCAATTGCTGACAAACTTCCACACCCCTGAATCGACCCTCCTGGTCCTTGTTTCCACATTCGCAGGCAAGGAACACATCGACCAAGCCTACCGGCATGCAGTATCCCAGTCCTACAGGTTCTTCAGTTACGGAGACGCAATGTTCATCTGTTGAAAAGAATCTCCTGGATCTGTGCAGCTATCTCCTCTTTCTTCAACAATCCATCCAAACGAACCAATTTCACCTCAGGGTCGAGCGTGCTGAAGATGCGTTCGTAGTTCGCCTTGACTTTCTGAAGGAACCCCTGCCTCTCGAAAAGCTCGGTCTCGTTTCCCCTGCTGCTGATTCTTCTCAGGCACTCCTCAACCGGAGTGTCGATGAAAAATACATACTCGGGGGAAGGGAACTCATTGAGGCTCGCTATCTTGTCAAAATCACACTCAACGCCTTGGTAGGAAAGCGAGGAGTAGAGGTATCGGTCGGAAATGACAAGCTTTCCAGCTTGCAGATCCTGAATCAGTCCATACACCGGATTATACAGGTGGTCTTCACGGTCGGCGGCATACAGCATTGCCAGTGCCAACGGTGTGGTCAAAATCTGTTTCTGCAACACCGAGCGAACCAAACGCCCGATAGGTTTGTCGGTTGGTTCAAAGGTAGCGCGACACGGACGATCGGACCGGTCGCACGCTTCTGCAAGCAATTGCATCTGCGTAGTGGTTCCCGCCCCGTCCAAACCCTCAAAAACTATGAAATTGGTCAATACTGAAGGCATATGCATATCTCCTATCATACGTATATGGTACGGTAAAAGCGAAGCAAGGTAAATGAGTTTTTGCTATGGACAGTCAATCTCCATCGAACCAACATGAAAAGAGGTGCCCAAGATTTCGACAATGGGATATACTGAAAAACGGTGAGATATCATACAACACTCAAAGACATTGCGGTTTCGGTTCTGGTCCTCGTAAGCTGTGCCATTCTCTGCCTGTATGGGATGGTCCATCTTGGCATGGGCAACCCAAGCCAGTATATTGCAGATCGTCTCATGCAGGCCCTTGATACAGGGAATCAACCCACCTTCAAGGCTGAGAGCATCGATCGAACGTTCCTCAAATCCCTGATCATCAACAAAGCCGAGCTTTCGCTTGCAGAAAACTCATCCATATCGGCCTCCCAAGTTGAAATCTCAGGCGGTCTTCCCGCCTTGCTCTCCTCATTCTTGTTCGGCTCGAAGCAAATTTCGGTTTCTGTCAAGCAACCCGAGCTGCTTATCGCTGACAGCCTCACACCATCCATGTTCGAAGGGCAGGACTCTCCAGGCAGGCTGAATGCCTGGATAGAGGCAAATACTGTTTCCGTAGACTTTCAAATGCTGCATGCATCCCTTGACATACCCGATTATTCAGCAGAGGTCCATGATGCCTCCCTTCTGTTGCAGCTGGGCGGTTCACAGCCATTTCCCATTGTCAGAAGCAACATTCCTACCTTCACCTTCAACTCTCCCCTAGGTTCTGGACGCCTGATCGAAACGGATATCAGCCTCGATCGAGGGGGTAATGCCCTGGTCAAAGTCGACAAGGCGTCGTTGTTGAGGCAAGGTCTGGAGGTTTCCTTCAACCAGCTGGTTGCACTGGGTGCGTTGGATGCCGGGTTGAATACGGCCATCGACCTCTCCCTTGCAAACATGAAGGCAGTTGGCGAGCAGATTTCAGTTGCAGTTCCTACGCTCTCCGGCACCTTGCGGATGCAGGAAGGAGCATTCGACTCAGCTACATTCTCCTATGACCTGCTTGAGGCAACATATGACCAGATTGAAATCGTCTC
Source organism: Sphaerochaeta sp. UBA5836 (assembly GCF_002432845.1). Lineage (NCBI taxonomy): Bacteria > Pseudomonadati > Spirochaetota > Spirochaetia > Spirochaetales > Sphaerochaetaceae > Sphaerochaeta > Sphaerochaeta sp. UBA5836. Next base: position 9,693 of record NZ_DJGW01000029.1, on the reverse strand, counting down.
ACCGACCGCCACAGTGACAGCACAAAAACTGGACCAAAACCTTTTGCTCGGTCTGGCTACAAAACAAGACTCTCTCTTCAAAGTATCCTATGGCCAAAACCTGTCCCTTGAGCTTAAGACGTTGCTTGCAAATGCGCGCTATACATCACAGGCAATGGATCTCCAACTCTCGTTGGGGCAGGTGACCTATGGATATGAAGAGTTTGTCGCAGAGCTTTCGGATGTGTATGTCGAAGCTGAATCAGAAATGCAAGGCACCACACTGCTCAACACCAATCTGAAGCTCCAAGCAAATGCAAAAGCCGAATTCACCACGAACGAGATTTTCTTCAGCTCGCCGCTCTCGGCATCGCTTCTGTATCGCAACACAGATGCATCGCTGAGCAGTTCGGCAGAATTTTCGAACTTGAATTCCTCATTTACAACGATGCCTCTCTTTGCCAGATTCTCCTACCAGTCATACAAACAAACAAGCCAATTGCAGGTCGAACTCGACTATGAGGACAAGCTGGCCATCCGTTCGGTATACGACCTGCCTTCTTCCTCCGAGGGAACCTTCCATCTTACCTCTCGGTTGGAAAACTTCCCGCTCTCCATCCTCTCCCCGACGTTTGAAGCGTATGCACCATTTATCCAGCCGTATTATCAAGAAGCCACCAACCTGATCGGAAACATCTCCTTCCAATCCTCCAAGGGCGGGGGGAGCATCCTTCCTTTCGATGGGAAAGCCGCCATCGATCTTGCCTTGCTCAGGGCAAAGGTGGGAAACGTTGAACAGGATGCAGGTTTCACGTTCCTCGCCGATATCAAGGGGGACTCGGTCTTGGTTGATGCAATGACACTTGCCAGCAGTGGATATCGTCTTGTTTTCTCCGGTTCAACCGAACTCAACTACTGGTTGCCCAGAGGAGAACTCGAGCTGCTGCGCATCGATGATGGACAACGTCTGGTTTCCGTCAATTTTTTCGATCTTCCGCCATTTTCCTATGGATTCAATGTTACCACCCCCTTCGAGCCATCCTTGCTTGCTGAAGGAACCATCCGCAGGGAAGAGACCAAATTCATTGTGGGAAGTGCACATCTCTCCCTATTCTCAACCAACTATCCGTTTACCTTCAGATTGGATACCAGCAATCTCCAGTTCTCCCTTGAGCAAGAAGAGCATCTTGTTCTCACTGCCAATCTTGCACCTCCTTTGAGTGCAAGCCTGAGAGCCGATGGTCTGGTACTGCCTGATGCTGGTTTCTTGGCCCGAACTTCCATTTTTGGAGACTTGGATGTTGAGTATTTCTCACTTCGCGACTGGAGGCTGAAAAGCAGCAAACTTGGAATCCAGGGTGTTCAGTTCCAAAACAGGCTGTACGACATAAAAACGTCCCTGACTGCATCAGAGCGCGAGCTGTTGCTTACAGACATTCAGCTGCAAGATGGTTCTCTGGTGTTTCCTGGTAGATTCAGCTATCGCGGTACCGATTTTGTTTCGCTCGTGCAAGCTTCATTCCTTGCACCTTTCGAGGCCACGTTCAGTCTTGATGCAAACGATGAACGAAAAATTTCCATTTCACTTTTGGGAGGACCGGAGCGCATAAGCGGGGCCTTGCAGCTCTCCTCACTTCCCCTGGATCGATTCTCGAAAGTCCTGGAAGGAACCGTTGTTGATTTCTCAGCCGTCGGGTACTCGGATTTCCAAAACCAAGCGAGCGTAGACGGACGGCTTTCACTGGTCCGCGGCGATGCAAGCTTCAGTTCCAACCTTGCATTCGATCAAGATGTACTGCGCCTGTATGACTCACGCCTTTCCATGCCCGACTTTTCCTATACAGGGGAAGTCCTCTCAATCCAAAACGCCACAGCGCGTTCCACAGGCAGATTTGAACACATACGCCATCTTTCGTACACCGATCAGCTGTCACAGCTTACCTATGATCTGTCCATCGATCTTTTTGACATGCCGTCGATGTTCGCACTTCCGAGCACCCTAAGGCTGATACTCGATGGAACTCTTTCAGCCAGGCTTGATGTGTCGGACATTCTTCTGTATGGAGAGGGCGGAATACATTCAGGCACCTACCTGATCAATGTTTCCGATGGATTGCTCACGATCGGCGGCGATCATTTGGATCTCATCTACGAAGGAGACTCGAAGGACTTCAAGGCAACCATGAACAAGTCGTTCGGCATCGGCTTTACAGCTGAAGGTTCTTTGGCTTCAAACGATTTCGGCTTGTCCATCACTGATATCTACATGCCCCTTCCACTCTTGAACCGTACGTTCCTCAAACCCATTTTCTCATTCCTCGACGGCGTAGCCGAGGGTGAGCTTTTCATTGCCAAGACGGAGGACGGCCTCAGGCCGTACGGCCAGCTGTGGGTCGATTCAACCCGCATGCAACTGTTCTGGCTCCCCCAGGACATCATCACCATGAAAAACATCAGTGCCTCCAGCGATGGAAGCCGGGCGATCACAGCGCGTGTTCCATTCTTCTCGACCAACAGTGTTACTGGAAAAACCATACAAGGCTATGGATGGATGGGAGCTTCCTTTGACGGTCTTCGTTTGGAAAACTACGAAATCCATGCAGACAGCGGCTCCGAAATGGTGTATGTCTGGATACCCATGCAAGGGTTTGATGCAGATATCAGAACCTATGCAGGAGGAACCTTCAACCTTTTCGGGGTTGGTTTTGAAACCTGGCTGGATGGAAAGGTCACCGTCCAAGACACCACGATGACGTTGGGCATCAAGGATCTTCCTTACTGGTATGTTGCGAACAATTTGACCACGACACACTTTGATGTGGTTACCGGCAAAAATGTTTCCTTTTTCTATCCAAACACCCCCAATCCGTTCATAAAAGCGACCATAACTGAAAACCAGAATATTTCGTTTTTGTACGACCATATCACTGACGAATTCGTCGCTGATGGAACACTGTCGTTCAGAAGCGGTGAAATCTACTACTTCCAGAAGAACTTCTTCATCACCGAAGGTTCCCTTGCCCTTCATACGGACGCACTGACCGGTCGGAATCAAATCCTGCCTACCATCAACCTCCGTGCAAAAATGACTGACTTTGATGCACAGGGCAATCGGGTGGACATCTTCCTCGTGCTTCGTGATTCAGGGCTCTCCAACATCAACCCCCAGTTTGAATCCATTCCTCCAAAGGATGTGAATGAGATTCTGGAAATTCTCGGCCAGTCCATTCTTCCCACCGGCGCCTACGGGCAAGTCAACCTCTACAGTGTCGCAAGCCTTGCTGCAGCAGCGACCGATGTTGCGGAACGTTTGGGGTACATCGATGCCGGTCAGACCACGGCCCTGACCGAGTCGATACGCATCTCCCTTGGTTTGGACATGTTCAGCATCCGCAGCAACATCCTGCAGAACATCCTCTTCGATGCACTGCCGGGCAGCAATATCGGCAACACCCTGACACCGTTGGCACGCTATCTGAACAATACCTCCATCTTCATGGGAAAATATGTAGGAAGGGAGTTCTTTTTGCAGGCGTTGGTGCATCTGACCGCCATGGACCGTTCACGGGTGAAGCGATCCTTCATTTCATCCGACCTTTCACTCGATCTCGAACTCTCGCTTGACTGGGTCAATCCAGTGGGAACTTTCTCATTCTTTACTCAACCCAACGAGTTGTCGTTTACCAATATTTTAGATACCATTGGCTTTAGTGTAACCAAACGAATAGTTTTGCGTTAAACAGGTTTATAGAGGAGACATCATGGACAAGCGCCTTACACGCTTTCTTGTAAGCATCGTGCTTATTTCGGCCCTTTCTTTTTCCTTCCTTTCTGCTGCTGATACCGACCCTTGGTATGTAGGCAAGCGGATTGCATCTTTTTCCAACAGCGGTTTGCAAAATGTGAAGGAAAGTGTTGTCTTGGACATTCAGTACAAGTATCTGGGAAAACCCTTTAGCGATGAGCTGTTTAATGAACTGCAGGGTGAACTTTACGGTTTGGAACACTTCTTGTACTTTCTCGCAGATGCCCGGAGAACAGGGGAGGGCGACAACGAGCTGCAAATAGCAATGACCTTCTACGAACTGCCGTATATCAAGACGACAACCATTGAAGGCAACCAGGGAATCAAGACCAAGGATATCACCGAGGTCCTTTTGGCAAAGGAGGGGCTGTTCATTGATGAGCAGAATATCGAGTTGTCCAAACAGAAGATACTCGCCTTATACCAGGAGAAAGGATACGCCGACGCCCAAGTCGAGAGTGAATATGTCATTGACGAGGCCACCAATACTGCAGATTTGAAGTATATCATCAAAGAGAATCAGCAAAAACGGATTGGTCAGATTGTCTTTGAAGGAAATGAGAAGCTTTCTTCGGATATGCTCTCCAAGCAGCTTTCTTCAAAGCAGGTAAGCTATTTCAATTCCGGGTACTACAATCCATCGACCATTGAAACCGACAAGCAGAAGATCATCACCTTCTATCAGAGTAGAGGGTATATCGATGCCGCGATTACCGATGTTCGTACAGAGGATATCAGCACCGAGGACGACACCTACACCCGCCTCAGGGTTGTGTTCACTATAGAGGAAGGAGAACAGTGGTTCTTCGGCGGCATCGAGGTTGAAGGAAACACGGTTTTCAGCGACGAGCAGTTCCAGTCGCTCATTTCCATGCGAAAGGGTGCGGTACTCGATGTATCGCGTGTCCAACGGGAAATCACCGCAATCACCGACCTGTATTGGAACAACGGCTATATTTTCAACCTGATATCCAGCGACCTCATCCGCAATGAAGAGGAAAAGACTGTCACCTATATTCTCAAGGTACAGGAGAATCAACAGGCGGTCATCGAGGACATCCGCATCGAAGGACTTACGAAGACAAAACCCTATGTTTTCGAACGGGAACTCACCTTCGCAAAGGGCGATATTTTTTCCAAGGAAAAGCTTATCCGAAGCGCCCAGAACATTTACAACACCCTGATTGTCACCGATGTGCAGTTTGACATCATCAACGGAACAGAAGAGGGTAGTGTGATTCCAGTATTCACCGTCGTCGAAGGAAACCAAATGGACATCCAGTTCGGGGCAACCTTCGGAGGCAACGTAGATGGATTCCCTGTTTCAGGATTCCTGCAATGGTCGGACAAGAACCTTGGGGGAACAGGACGGGACCTGGCGGTCGCCACCAATCTCAGCCCCGATACCCAGAACATCTCGATTTCCTTCACCGATGGATGGTTTGGAAACAGGAGATGGTCGAACGGATTGTCATTCAATTTTGAGCGCAGCGTCAAGGAAAACATCCTGCAGCGAGGTATAGGCAGCAAGTACTATACCGGTCACGATGAAACGAATATTGAGGAGAATCCATTCCCCTACGGATATGACAGTTATGCAAGCTATCTCGCCGCGGACCAGGCCCTGCCATCCTCTCGCTATCTGATGACATACACCTACTATCGCATCTCCTTGGGCTATAATACCGGCTATACGTTCATGTTCCAACCCGGCTCATTGAATGTTGGGGGAGGCATTGCTGTAGGCTTGAATTATGCGCAGTACGATGACAATGTCTATGATCCCTATGAGCGATTGATCAAGTTGTACCATGACACGTGGCAGTTCAGCAATCGGCTGACGCTCTCCTTTGCCTGGGACGGTCGCGATTTGATCGAGAACACCAGCCGTGGATACTACCTGAGTCAGGCCTTCACCTACGCCGGAGGCATCCTGGGCGGGCTTTCCAACTATATCCGCACCTCGAGTTCGGCCAGTGGATACCTCACCCTGTTTACTTTCGACCTGAATGAGAAGCAGGCGAACGTTGTATTGGGAGTCACCACCAGCCTGAGTGCAATGCTTCCCCAGTACTCCAAGCACTATGATACCGGCGTTTGGGACTGGTACGATGCCAAGGAAGGGGCGACACGCTACGAGATGCTGTACATCGACGGCATGAATACAGGTCGAGGCTTTCAAGTCATATTCGACCAGGCTTACTTGTGGGACAATCAGGTTTCCATCAGCTGGCCGCTTGCACAGAATGTACTCTCAGCGGAACTGTACGCCAGCGCCACCGGTGTCAGCCCGGACCTGAATACAATCAAGGCAACCGATCTGGCTTGGTATTTCTCGATGGGAGCCGGCGTCAAGCTCAAGGTTCCCGGTTTTCCGTTGGGATTGTACTTGGTCAAGAATGCCACCTATATCGATGATGCATTCTCCTGGGTGGGAGGCAACATCTTCAAGGGCACCAGTGCTGACAGCGGTCTGTCTCTGGTTCTTGCAATCACTACCACGTTGTACTAGCCATGGATGGAGAAGCCGAGAAATTGACTCCCATGATGGTGCAATACCGTCAGATAAAGGAGCAGCATCAACAGACCATCCTCTTCTTCCGTCTCGGGGATTTTTATGAGATGTTCGAAGAGGATGCAGTTGAGGTTTCTCGTCTACTCAATCTCACCTTGACAAAACGCAACGGCCAGCCGATGTGCGGGATTCCCTACCATGCGGCAAAAGTCTATATCAAGCGTCTCTTGGAAGCCGGAAAGAAAATCGCCATCTGCGAGCAGACTGAGCTGCCTGAAGGAGGCCGACAGCTGGCAAAGCGGGAAGTGGTGCAGGTTGTGACACCCGCAACAGTGGTGGAGGAGGACTTTCTTGAAGCGAACTGCGACAGTTTTGTCTTGAGTATTTCGTTTCAAAAACAAGGTCTTGCAATAAGTTATGCAGATATCACCAGCGGACAGTTCATGCTGCGCATGATCGAGAAGGACAGCCGGTATGCGATGCTGCTCAGCGTCCTACAACAAGTAAATCCCAGGGAGATTTTGGTAAATGAGGATGATTATTTTCTTCATCAAGATTTCCAAATCCTGATGGATGCCCATCCTGCGATGGTCACCAAGCTTCCCTCCTGGCATTTTTCCCTTGCAGAAGGATATCAACGACTCTGCAGCCAAATCGGGTCCTCATCACTGAAAGCTTTTGGTCTTGAAGAGAAGAATCAGATGCTCAGCAGTGCAGGCGCACTCTTGTGGTATCTCCAGGAGACGGCAAAAACACGTCTCAACCAGATTGAAGGCTATACAGTCGTCCCCGAATCGCAGTTTCTGCACATCGATGAAGCCAGCCGCAAGAGTCTTGAGCTGTTGACCAATCTCTCCGATGGATCGGAGAAATACACCCTCTATGCATCCATCAATGCAACGCTGACCAGCATGGGGGCCAGGCAGCTGAAACAGTGGATAACAAGCCCGCTTACCGATATTGCACAGATTGAGTCCCGCCAGTATTGGGTTACGCTCTTGTACGAGGACCGTGATGAACTTGCACGGGTTCGTTCACATCTGAAACAAGTATTGGATTTGCAAAGGCTCTCCAGCCGGTTGGCTATGCATCGACATCTGAGCAAGGATTTGGTTGGCATCAGCCAAACCGTCCGCTCATTTTTCAATCTTGCCGATGTTCGCTATCAAAAGCTCTTGGGGGAGGGACTTGACCAGAAGAGCCTTGAAGCGTTGGCCATCATGGCAAAACATATTGCAGATGGCATTTCTTTTGAGCATCAAGGACCGTTCGAGGAAGGGAAAGTCATCGTTTCCGGTTTTGACGCAGAGCTTGATGCATTGCGGTCCATCAAAGGCGGCGGCAAAGCAATCTTGGATGCGTATTTGGATAAAATCAGGCAGGAAACCGGTATCACCACCCTCAGGCTTTCTTCCAACAAGATTCTCGGCCACTATATCGAGGTTTCCAAAGCCCAGGCTGACAAAGTTCCCCCTTCCTTCTACCGCAAGCAAACACTGGTCAATGCTGAACGCTTTACCAGTGATGAGCTGATGGCGTGTGAGCAAAAAATCCTTGCCAGCGCTTTTGAGGCGGAAAAACGGGAACGGCATGTATATGAAGCTTTGGTTGAAGAAGTGATGAATCTGCAGCAGCCCCTCGTAGCAATCAGCCGCTTCCTCAGCAATCTGGATTGCCTGCAGAGCTTTGCTTCAACGGCAATCACCCACTCCTATTGCAAACCCGTGTTTACCGATGAGGATGTGCTTGAGTTTGAGGGAGGAAGGCACCCGGTTGTGGAACAATACCTTGGAACCGGGCAGTTTGTCGCAAACGATCTTTTTATCAACAGCGCCGGCAAGCGGTTCTGCCTGATAACCGGTCCCAACATGGCCGGCAAGTCCACCTTCCTCAGGCAGACGGCTCTCTTGGTGCTGCTCAGCCAAATCGGCAGTTACGTACCAGCTTCCAAAGCCCGCTTGGGAATTGTGGACAAGCTGTACTGCCGGGTGGGGGCGAGCGACAATTTGGCCCGCGGGGAATCCACCTTCCTGGTGGAGATGCAGGAAGCTGCGCACATTTTACGTACCGCAAGCAGGAACTCCCTGGTCATCATCGATGAGTTGGGTAGGGGCACCAGCACCCAGGACGGCATGTCCATCGCCTACGCCGTGATGCAAAAGCTCTTGCTCATGCAATCGAAAACGCTCTTTGCAACCCATTATCACGAGCTTGCCAGAATTGATACTTCTGCCATTCAGTTGCTTACCCTGCAAGTTTCCGAGCAGGGTGGGCAGGTACGCTTTTTGCGGAGGGTGATTGAGGGAATTGCAAATTCATCCTACGGCCTCAATGTAGCGAGGATGGCAGGCATCGGCAGGGAAGTGCTCGCCCATGCCCGAACATTCCAGAAGCAGCATTTTGCCGAGTATGATCTTATGTCCATCCAGCCCGATTTGTTCAGTGCCGTCAGTGAGGACTCCTCACAGCAGGTCTACTATGATGAAACCGAACAGGAAGTACTGCATCAGTTGCGGTCTTTCTCGATAGAGCAGTCTACGCCGCTGCAAGCTGTATTGTTCTTGAAAGAACTTCAGGAGAAACTGCAAGCGAAATGACGTTGGTCGCACCTTGCAAGGTATGTGGTGCCTCTCATGCAATTCCCTCACTGATTCTCTGCTTTGCCCTGTTTGCAAGAAAAAGCTTGCTTCGCTTTCCTTCGCACAACTCTATGAGCACAGGTGCCCGACCTGCGGCACGCCCGTTCTTGATCCAATTTACGGCTGTGGGTTCTGTCAGGATGCCTTGCTTTCCTATGGTGTGTACGACGGGGTGCTTGAGCATTTGATCACCCGCTACAAACATGCCGGGCACATCCAGGGTGCCTGGCAATTGGCAGAGTTGTTCATTCCCTTGGTCGCTCGTTTCGGCTCCCCGATTCTCATCCCCATTCCTTCCTCCCGATCAGGCAGGCGGTCGCTGGGGTACGACCACATGGCTTTGGTGACGTGGATTCTCTGCAAAAAAATGCATCTTCGGTCTATTCGATTGCTGGCACAGCAACCAAAAGGCCACTATACCTTGTTGTCGCGCACGCAAAGGCAACAAACGAGCAATCTGGTATTCAGGGAAAAGAATGTGAGGCGCATGGAGTCTCTGGTTCAATCACAAGACAATACATTCCTCATTCTTGATGATATCTATACCACTGGAAACACGTGCAGAAGGGCTCGTGAACTCATACAATCGGCATGGGATGTTCCTGTTGGTTTCTGCATACTGGCTCGGGCATGAACCCACTCACAAATGATGGCCGCCCACGCGGCCATCCATCCCATCAAATCAACTACTTGAAATTCTCGTTGTACTCCTTTTCAAGATCGGCTTTGGTTTCGGCCATTACCGTATAGACATC
>NZ_DJGW01000010.1:32753-37673 GCF_002432845.1 Sphaerochaeta sp. UBA5836 | reverse complement strand
GGGTGGATTGTTTTTCCTTGACAGATTGCAAAATGTGCCTCATTCTTCATATGTATGATGTATGATGATATAGAACATGGGGGTGTATTACATGGCTGAACATAAGATCGCTGCTATATATACAGGAGCTGCTTTGGTAAAACCGCTTTCCGATTTGCTGAAGGAAACGCTGCCTGGGTGCAAGGTGATGAACATCCTTGACGACAGCATGATCGCCGAGATCATCGAGACAGGGTACCTTACCAAGGCGGTGAAGCGCAGGCTGTACGGCTACTATGAGATTGCCTGTGCCTCCGGTGCCGAATTGATTCTCAATACCTGCTCGTCAATCGGGGATGCAGTCTATGGGGCGAGGGAATTCTTCCCCATCCCCATCGTGCGCATCGACGAGCCGATGGCCAGGCGGGCGATCGAGCTCACCGATTCCATCGCAGTGCTGGCAACCCTTTCCACCACCCTCGATCCTACCATCCGCCTGCTCGAACGCTGTGCTTCGGAGATGGGCAAGTCGATCCACACCATCAGCGCCCTGGCCGATGGAGCCTTCAGCGCCATTACCTCCGGTGATGCCCAGACACACGATCGTCTCATTGCCGAAACGGCAAAACAGGTCTCCGACCGCTGTGAAGTCATTCTGCTTGCCCAAGGCTCGATGGCCAGGATGGAAGAACCGCTTGCAAGGCTTACCGGCAAGACGGTGCTCTCAAGCCCCCGGCTGGGTGCACTGATGGTCAGGGACATGCTGGGGGAGGCAAAGTGATGGATATTCAGGCACTAGAGGAAATCTCGTTGTCCCTTCGCCGCGATGTGGTTGAGATGGTCTATCGGACCAAGGACGGGCATCCCAGCCCCAGCTTCTCGGTTGCCGATATCATCACAGCCCTCTACTTTGAAGTCATGCGTCTGGACCCATCCAACCCTGATTGGGAGGACCGGGACCGCTTTGTCCTCTCCAAGGGTCACAGTTGCCCCGTCTTATATGCCGCACTGGCTAAAAAGGGATACTTTCCCCGAGAAGAGTTGTTCACTCTGCGGTACCTCAACAGCCACCTGCAGGGGCACCCCTATGCACCCAAGACCAAGGGCTTGGATGCAACCACCGGCTCATTGGGCAACGGAGTATCCATCGGTCTGGGGATGGCCTTGGCTGCCAGGATTCGCAAGAAAGCATACCAAGTCTATGCCATCACCGGAGACGGGGAACTGGGGGAGGGCATGATTTGGGAGGCAGCGATGGCCGCCAGCCATCACAAGGTAGGCAACCTGACCGTTTTCATCGACAACAACAACTACCAGAGCGGTGGAACCGTAGGTGAAATATCCGGTCCCTATCCGATCGAGGATAAGTGGCAGGCTTTCGGCTGGCATGTCCAGACCGTCGACGGGCACGATATCGCCCAGATTCTGAAGGCTGTGGAGAATGCCCATCAAGTTGTCGACCAGCCCTGTGCCATAGTCTGCAAAACCGTCAAGGGAAACGGAGTCTCCTTCATGGTGGGAGAAAACTCGTGGCACAAGCGTGTCTATACCGAAGAAGAGTACAAACAGGCCATCAAAGAGTTGGGAGGAGCAGTATGAGCACCGTTGACAGCACACGAATAGGATTCCGCGATGCCCTCCTGAAATTGGCCGGCGAGCGCGAGGATGTGGTCTTTGTCTCCACCGACTCCTTGAAGGTCGTCAAAGGCGAGCCTTTCTTGGAACGGTTCCCCGACCGGGTGGTGGAGCTGGGAATTTCCGAACAGAACGGGGTGGGCGTCTGCAGCGGTCTTGCAGCAAGCGGACTCCTTCCTTATATATGTACCTATGCAGGATTCTTGACGATGAGGGCCTGCGAGCAGATGCGCACCTTCGTCTCCTATCCGAACCTCAAGGTCCGGTTTGTCGGAGCGAACGGGGGCTTGCACGGGGGCAACCGAGAGGGGGTCTCCCACCAGTTCATCGAGGACGTCGGAATTCTCAGGGGCATGCCGAACTTCACCATCCTCTGTCCCGCCGACGGTGGTCAGGTCTATGAAGCCATGCTGGCAAGTGTGGATGTTGAAGGTCCGCTCTACATCCGTATCGGCAGCGGCCGCGAGGACAAGGTGTTCCCTGATGGAACTCCGTTTCCCCTGGGTAAAATCCGCATACTCAGCGATGAGGGCGATGATGTCGCCCTGCTTGCCCATGGGTTTGTGCTGGGGCGTGTCATTGAGGCCGCCAAGAGACTGAAGGCGGAGGGAATCAAGGCAAAGGTGGTGGAAGTGGCTACCATCAAGCCGCTGGACAGGGAAGGGCTCGTCGCAGTATTGCAAGCTACAGGTTGTGCTGTAACCGTGGAGGACCATACGATCATCAATGGGTTGGGCAGTGCCGTAGCCGAGGTGATCGCTGAGAACGTTCCTGCGCACCTGATTCGTCTCGGGCTGCAGGATGTCTATGGGGAGTCGGGTTTCCCTGAAGAGTTGCTTGATGCGTACGGCATGCGCATTGAAGACATTGTCAGTGCAGCCAAAAAGGCTGTGGCGCATAAAAAACTGTAACGGTTTCCGGATCATCCGGAGTTCGTAGAATAAAAAGGAGAACATTGTATGAAAAAAAGGATTATCGCATTGCTGCTCGTTGTTTCCTTGGCCGGTTTCCTGTTTGCCGCCGGGCAGGCTGAAGCCAGCGGTCCTACCGCCGCCAAGCCTTTGGTCCTTCGGTATGCACACATGAACCCCGCTTCCAGCCCGAACGGACTGCAGGCAACCTACTTTGCTGATAAGATTGCCGAGAAAACCGGCGGTGCCATCAAGATCGAGGTGTATCCTGCAAGCCAGCTTGGTTCCATTTCTGAAATGGCCGAGGCCGTCTCGATGGGATCGATCGCCATGCATCACAACACCTACGGAGGCCTTCAGCCCCTGCTCAACGACTTGGGCCTGTTCGACACCCCGTATCTGTATCGCGACGTCGACCACCTTCTGAAGGCAACCAATCCCGAAACTTCTCCGGCGCTGAAGGAACTGAACCAGAAGCTCATCGATACCAGAGGCGTCAGGATTCTCTACTCCTTCTACTTCGGTACCCGCGAGCTTACCGCCAACTTCCCTGTGTACTCCCCCAAGGATCTGGCAGGCAAGAAAATCCGTGCCATTCCCTCTCCCATCTATCTGGCAGCAGTTGAAGGCATGGGTGCAGTCGCTGTTCCCATCGACTGGGCTGAAGTACCCGTGGCTCTTTCCACCGGCGTAGCCGACGGGCAGGAGAACCCGGTAAGCACCCTGGTCACCAGCAACATCTACGAAGTGCAGAAGTATGCCATGATGACCGACCATATCATGGGTTCCGAGCCTGTTGTCATCAATGAGAAAGTTTGGCAGGCCTTGAGTGACGAACACAAGAAGATCTTTACCGAAGTGGCACGCGAAACCCGTGACTGGGCTTCCAACTATGTGTTGCAAAGTGAGGCCAAGGATGTGCAGACGCTCAAGGACAAGGGCATGAAGATCATCACCAAGGAGGATGGGCTGAAAGTTGATGAGTTCCGTGCCTCTGTTTCCAAGGTTGTCAATGATCGCTTCGGTGCTGCCTGGGGCAAGTACTATGAGATGATCAACGCAATCAAATAGCTGTGTATGGTTTCATGTGGATGGAAAGATCCTTTCCATCCACTCAGATTTCAATGAGCAAGGAACAATCCTATGAACAACCTCGCAAAAAAGGTGACCAAGGGATATCAGGCAGTGGCGGTGGTCTTTCTGCTGGTGCTGTTTCTTTCGGTCTTCATCCAGATCATCATGCGCAACGTTTTCCATGCAGGCTCTATTCAGCTGGAGGAACTTGCCCGGGTTTCGTTGGTCTCTTTGGTCTTCCTCATGATTCCCGTCCTCACCTATGAGAAGAGACACATCATCGTCGATATCGTGCTCCTCTACCTGCCCAAACAAGCAAAGAAGTGGGTTTCTGTGGTCACCCAGCTTCTGGTCATGTGCTTCGGCATCTATGTCCTGTGGGCGATCGCCACCATCATGGAGCGCAACTGGAGTGTCAGGACTCCAGCCTTGAATATGCCCAACATCGTGTTCTACATCCCCATCACCTTGGGAATTCTTGCCATGACCGTCCTCTCCCTGTTGGGAGTCTGGAATACCTTGTGTGGAAAGGAGGAGGCGGTATGAGCGGTTCATTGGTGATTATTCTCTTTCTCTTTTTGCTGGCAACCGGGCTTCCCATCGCCGTGAGCATGGGCATCCCCTCGGCTCTCTATCTGATGATGGCAAACATCCCGCCCAGCCAGCTGATCCAGCGCATGGTGACCAGCCTCAACTCCTTCCCGATGCTTGCCGTCCCCTTGTTCATTCTTGCCGCCGGCTTGATGAACAGCTCGGGGATCACCGAACGACTGTTTGAGTTTGCCAAGCTGTTGGTGGGAAGAATGAAAGGAGGCTTGGCCCAGGTCAACATTGTCGCTTCCTTGATCTTCAGCGGTATCAGCGGTGCGGCTCTTGCCGACGTAGGCGGGCTTGGAAACATCGAGATTGAAGCGATGGACAAGCAGAACTATCCCCGCACCCACTCGGCGGCCATTACGGCAGCCTCTGCAGTAATCGGTCCGATTTTCCCCCCATCCATCCCCCTGATCATCTATGGGGCGGCCGCCGAGACGTCCTCGATGCGCCTGCTCATCGCCGGAATTCTTCCCGCCCTGGTCATCGCCATGGCATTGATGGTGCAGGTGGGATTCTTCGCCCGAAAGTTCAATTACCCCCGTGGAGTGGACCGCAAGTTTTCCTTCTCTGAGATACAAGCAATCACCAAGCGGGGCCTTCCTTCCATGTTGATGCCCGTCATCATGATGGGCGGCATGCTCTCTGGTTGGTTCAGTCCGACCGAAGTGGCAGCGATTGCGGTGGCCTATGCCATCGTACTGAGCTTGGCATACAAGGAACTGAC
>NZ_DJGW01000010.1:17416-32729 GCF_002432845.1 Sphaerochaeta sp. UBA5836 | reverse complement strand
GCCTCGGCGGCCATCTTTGCCTGGGTGCTCACCGTTGAACAGATGCCCCAGCAGGTCTCCTCCCTCATGCTCGGTATCTCGGACAACCCCGTCATCCTTCTGATGCTTTCCAACGTAATTCTCTTGGTAGCCGGCATGTTCTTGGAATCTACCGCCGCCATCATGATCCTGACACCGATTCTCCTGCCTCCCCTGGTGGCTGCAGGGGTGGATCCTGTCCACTTCGGTCTGGTGATGGTGTTCAACCTGATGATCGGCATGATCACCCCGCCGGTGGGAATGAGCATATACATGCTCAGTCCCATCGTTGGGTTGCCCGTAGGAAAAGTCTTCAAGGCAGTACTTCCCTATCTGGCATCGCTGCTGGTCGCCCTGATCGTCCTCACGTATGTTCCGCAGATTTCCCTGTGGCTTCCCAATCTTGTATTTGCTTCGAGGTAACAAATGAAGAAAACCTATTTTCACCGTGTGCATGAGCAGACTCCGACGAGGTTCTGGATCAACAATCCCACCCTTGAGCAAGCCAGGCTCGCCATCGAGGCGGGGGCGATAGGGTGTACCACCAACCCAAGCTATGTCTCCAAGCTCTTCGGCAGTGAAGAGGATTTGCGAGTGGTGAACAGGGCGATAGACCTGCTGCTGCCCTATGAGAAGAATGACTTGATTGTAGCTTCGAAGGTGCAGCAGATGATGGTTGCCCGCCTTGCAGACTTGTTTTTGCCGTTGTATGAGAAAAGCGGGGGCAGGGAAGGTTTGGTGACCATCCAAGGAGATCCGTTTGCAGAAACCGATACCGCCCTCATTGTTGAGGAGGGACTGGAGAACCGGAAGATCGGTGAGAATGTCTGCATCAAGATTCCGGTGACTACCTGGGGGATTGAAGCCATACGGGTGATGGTTGAAAAAAATATTCCCACCATGGCCACCGAGGTGATGGGTCTCTCCCAGGCTGTCTCCATTTGCGAGGAGTATCAGAAGGCGAGCAGCGAGAGCGGCAACACCCCTCCGTTTTTTGTCACCCACATCACCGGTATCCTGGACGACCACTTCAAGCGGGTCATCAAGGCGAACAATCTTAAGCTCGATGAGAAACTGGTCAAATATGCCGGTCTTTCCATTGCGAAGAAAGAGTATGAGCTGCTGAAGAGCCGAAACTACCCCGGTATCATGATCGGAGGAGGCGCCCGCAAGCTGGAGGACTTCACCGAACTGGTCGGCGGGGACCTGCATATCACCATCAACTGGAAGGGAACAGCCGATACGCTTATCGAGGCGGATGGCCTGGTAGTCAGCCGCATCGAAGACAATTTGAGTGAAGAAGAGATGCAGATTCTCAAAGATCGGCTTCCCGACTATGGGCGGGCCTTGGAGGTCGACGGGATGCAGGTGGATGAGTACTACGACTACGGCGGGGTTGAGTTGTTCAGGACTTCCTTCCAGAAAGGCTGGAATGAGCTGCTCGCCCTGATCGCCGAACGCAGGAGAAATGCATGATGCTGGAAAAGAAACATCGGGGAAGTCTTTCTACGGATACACGGGTCAGCAGGGCGAAGGGGATTGATCGGGTCACCCTTACTTATGACAAGGACACTATGATGTGTTACTTCTACCTCGAAAAGGGTTCGAAGCTTGAACTTCACACCCATGTCCAGAGCCAAAGCGGTATTGTGATAAAGGGTCATATCCACTTCATCAAGGGAGACGGGGAGATTTTGGACTTGCATGCCGGTGATGCCTACTACTTCGCCTCCAACGATCCCCATGGTTCGGATATCCTTGAGGATACCGAGCTGATTGAATGTTTTGCCCCCTCGCGGGATGATTACAAGGACTGAGCCCGGCCTTTCTTGCTTTCGAGCGAAGGTGTTGGTATGATAGGTGTGCTAATCTTTAGGGGGGTGCTTTCTCATGGAAGACATATTCGCAGTCCGCGAGGCCCGGCCTTCTGCGGTTGAAGGGGTGATTGAGAAGATCAAGGCCCTGTTGATCGAACAAAAACTCACCCCTGGGGATATGATTCCCAATGAGATTTCCCTTGCAGAGAGCCTGAAGGTTGGAAGGGGTACGGTGCGTGAGGCACTGAAGATTCTTTCAGCGTACGGGGTGGTGGAGATCAAGCAGGGGTATGGGACCTACGTCTCCAGCGCTTCCAACAAACGCCTGTTCGACCCCCAGCTCTTTCAGATCCTGGTCCAGGACAGGGACTACAAGTCCCTCACCCAGGTCAGGCAGCTGCTTGAGGAAGGCATTGTGAAGCTTGTCATCGAGAGTGTCAGCGACGACGAACTTGCCCTGCTCGACCAGACGATGCAGAAGTTTCAGGCCGAGTTGGCAAAACCCGATGCCTCGGCCCAGCATGCCGGCTCCTTGGACTTGCGCTATCATCGGCTGCTCGCCCGTTTCTCACACAACAGCATCGTGGAGAATATTTACAACTTTGTCATCGAGCTCTTCACCAAGACGATCAACCCCATCCATGTCGGGGTAGCCGAGGTGCACCAGAGGCTGCATCAGGCGATCATGGATCGGGATGCCGACAAAGCGGTCGAAGCAGTCAGGGAGCATACCGCAATCTGGATTTCAGGCTATCAGGCGGCACACAACGTCGGCTAAGGCAGCAGCACCACTCCTTCTCCCTTGAATCCATTCACCTTTATGGTGAGATTCCCGCTGGTGCGGGCATGCACGAAATGCTCGGTCTCGTCATAGATCTCCAGCTGTTTCAGTTTCTCAAGATCAAGCCTCCCTGAACGGCGGTCGGGGTTTATGGTCAGGTACATGCACCCCAGGCTGGTCATGTTCTGGAAGAAGTGCGTTCCTTGGCTTGGTTCGACCTGAAAACCCTTGAGCCCGGTTTCAATGATCACCTTCGATCGTGATATCTGCGACCAGGTGACGGGGATTCCGAGCCACGGGTCGCAAGATCCGAGCCTGCCTGCAACCAGCAAGGCATAGTCCTTCTCGGCAAGCACCATCTGGGCGTTGAGCTTGTCCAACTCCTTTGCCATATCCTTCATGTGTGAGGCATCGAAGCTGTCTACCTTCAAATAGATGATATCCTGAATGTCCTCGATTTTTCCGTTTCCCATCACGACGGTTGAGTAGATGGCTGCCGCCTCTTTCTCCTCAACGGAGATTGCGACGTCGCTCTCTTCGTTTCCTGCTGCGATGGGTCTGATTTGCAGGAGGCTGAACTCCTGTTTCTTGGGGGCTTTACGGTTGAGGTTTACGGCAAACTCAATCTCAACGGGTTTGCCCATCGCCTGGGTCCCCAGGGTCAGGACATCCTTGACGATGCTTGCCAAAGGAAATGCGTCGTACTTGAGCACCCCGTTGAAGGTGATGACTTTCTGTCCCTCGGCCCGTACCGATTCGCTGAGTGTCCCGCTTTGCAGGTCGAAGGTGCTTGCAATGAACTTCAGCGACTCTGGATGCTTGAGGGCCTCATCGAGATCCAGGAGCTCAAGATTCTCCAGCCCTCCCTCTTCCAAGGGATGATAGCCATGTTCCAGGTTCAGCGCATAGAACATATGCTGGCTGCTTGTCTGGTCTCCCCCGAGGAACTGGGCCGGGCGCTTGGGATGGGTGGGTGAGAACCGCAGGGCCGATCCGTTGTCCACCACCGATTTGCCGAAGCCGAAGCTGAGCATCCCCACCCCGTCCTCGGGCCTCTCTCCGCCGAGCGGGTAGTAGTTCAACGACCGTGCGACTCCGCTGATGTTGGGGTACCAGTACGAGCCGTGCTCGCTGCCGATGACCTGCTGGATGATGATCGCCATTTTCTCATCCTCCAGCATATGCTCGGTGGCCTTCAGATACTCCTTTGCACTCCTGAAGTAGGTGGAGGCCCATACCGCTCGTACTGCATCGCACAGCTCTTCCAGTCGCCGCTGGTCGTCGCCTCGATTGGGGAGCATGCAAGTCTCATAGACTCCGGCAAAGGGTTGGTAGTGGGAGTCCTCGAGCAGGCTGGAAGAGCGTACACAAATCGGTTGGTGGATGACCTGGATGATTTCTGCAAGGTTGAGCACCAAATCGGATTGCAACGGTTTGGAGAGGAAGATTTTGAGCAGCGTCTCATCAGGCAGGTCGGCTGTGGTGATGTCCTTGAGGTTGTTCTCATCGATGAATTGGGTGAACTGATCGGTGGTCACCACAACGGTACGGGGGATGGAGAGGTAGACCTCGGGGTATTTGTCCTGCAGCTTCGCCGCCCTGAGAACCATGTCGATGAACGCAAGGCCCCGGCCCTTGCCGCCGAGCGAGCCTCCGCCAATGCGGCTGAAGAAGAGTGTTTCATCGTAATTGTTTCTGCTGAACTGGGCGATGACACCCTTGGTCCGCTCGCTTCGATAGGTCCTGATGATCTCGATGAGCTCCCTCTGCACCTCTTTGGCACTTCCCTGTTGCGGTATTTGCAAACCCTTGATTCTTGCTGCCAGGGTATAGAGGCTCTGGGCCCTGAGCCAACGGGAGAACTCATTGCGGCGGCAGTGGAAATCAAAGCTTTCCTCGGGAATGGAGGGGAGGATTCGCTGCAGGTCGCGCATCGTCTCGGCCCGGGCGATTTCTTCCATATTCTCTGGATTGCGGAAAATGAACGGGCCGAAGCCGTAATGGCTGGTCATGAACCTGTTCAGTTCGAACAACAGCGAAGAGCTGTTTTTCCAGATGAAGTGGGCGCCGTTGTCCTGTGCCATGTCACGGGCGTTTGCATCGCTGCTCTGCACCAACACCGGTATCTCCGGATCCTGTTGGAGGATCTGTTGGGTGAGGGCGAGTCCGGCATACTTGTCTTGCTCTCCGCCTCGCAGGTAGGACATGTCGGTTATGACTCCTAAAATATTATGCCGGTAGGTGGTGTACAGCTGCATTGCCTCTTCGTACGTCCTTGCAAGCACAATCTTGGGCCGTCCGCGCATCCTCAGTGTTTTACCCCAGTTGTTCAGCGCCTCCAGGATTGCAGAGCGGTTCTGCTGGATGAGGCAGGTGTACATCATGGGAAGGTAGGATGAGTAGAAACGAATCGAGTCCTCAACCAGGATGATCACCTGTACATCGGCTTCCTTGGTGTCGTGGTCGAGGTTCATCCGGTCTTCCACCAACTTGATCATGGCAAGGAATATGGTCGGGTCGCCCTGCCAATAGAAGAAGTAGTCGATGTCCTGGCAGTCCGAACCTTTGATCAGCTTGTTGCGCCGGTGGCTGGAAGAGGGGGAGAGGGCTATGACCGGCATGTCCTGGTCCAGGGCCTTGATGGAGGAGGCCAGCTGCTCCACCGATTCCGGTCCGAGGTCGAGCATGGTGATGACAAGCTCGAACTTGCGTTCGCCGATGAGTTTGAGGGCTTCCTCCCCACTGCTTGTGTGGGTGATTTTCGGCGGGTTGTTCAATCCGAGCTGGGTGTACTCCAGATACAGCTCTTCTTCCACCCGCCCGTCTTCCTCGAGCAGAAAGCGGTCGTAGTCATTGCAGATCAGCAATACGTTGTAAATGTGTTTCAGCATCAGGTTGCTGAAGGGCAGCCAGGTTGGATCGAGGGTGTACATAAAACGTAGTGTAGCATGAGCGGCTGATTTTGAATAGAATTTCAGAGTGCGTATAATATTGATAAAAAATTCAAAATATATACAATAATTTGAACAATCGAGTAATAATAAAATAAATACTAACGTTTAACTCAATTTAAACATTGACAGATTGAAATGGCGGGTTTAGTCTTTTTAGACAAGCAACACGAATTGTAGCTGAGATGAAGGAGATAAACCCAAGTATGTATAGCGTTGATGCCTTGATGGAAGAACTGGAACGAAAGAATCCTGCCCAACCTGAGTTCATTCAGGCGGTAAAAGAGGTTTTGGAGAGTGTCATCGACGTGGTCAATGACAATCCTGTGTATGAGAAGCACCGGATTCTGGAGAGAATGACCGAGCCTGACCGCATCTATACGTTCCGCGTTGAGTGGGAGGACGATGAGGGCAACCTGCAAGTGAACAGAGGCTACCGGGTACAGTTCAACAATGCCATCGGGCCGTACAAGGGCGGCTTGAGGTTCCACTCCAGCGTAACCCTTGGGTCGCTCAAGTTCCTTGGTTTTGAACAGACCCTGAAAAACAGCCTCACCACCCTTCCGATGGGCGGCGGCAAGGGTGGAAGTGATTTCAACCCCCGTGGGAAAAGTGACGCAGAAATTCTGCGTTTCTGCCGTTCCTTCATGACCGAACTGCAAAAGTACATCGGTCCCGATACCGACGTTCCCGCCGGCGACATCGGGGTGGGGGCGAGGGAGATCGGCTTTTTGTACGGGCAGTACAAGCGCATCAAGGGGGAGAATACCGGCGTGTTGACCGGAAAGGGCCTTGGCTTCGGAGGTTCCTTGGTTCGCCCCGAGGCCACCGGCTATGGGACGATGTATTTTGCCAAGGCCATGCTTGAGGCCAAAGGCGACAGCATGGAAGGCAAGACAGTTTCGGTCAGCGGCTTCGGCAATGTTGCCTGGGGTGCTGCAGTGAAGGCAACCCAGCTTGGTGCGAAGGTGGTGACCATCAGCGGTCCGGATGGCTATATCTATGACAAGGACGGGGTGGGTACTCCGGAAAAGTGGGCATATATGAACTACCTGCGCACTTCGAACAACGATGTGGTTGCCCCCTATGCGAAGAAATTCGGTGCCCAGTTTGTTGCCGGCAGGAAGCCCTGGGAGGTGCCTGTGGATCTTGCGTTCCCCTGCGCCATCCAAAATGAGCTGAGCCTTGAGGATGCAAAGACGCTTGTCGCCAACGGCGTCAAGTATGTGGTGGAGACTTCCAACATGGGTTGTACAGCCGATGCGGTGACCTATTTCATCCAAAACCGCATCCCCTTCGCACCAGGCAAGGCTGCCAATGCCGGTGGTGTAGCGGTCTCCGGGCTTGAGATGAGCCAGAATGCCATGCACCTCTCTTGGAGCGCCGAGGAGGTCGATGAGAGGCTGTACTCCATCATGGTCAAGATCCATCAGGCATGTGTCACCGAGGGCAGGGAAGCTGATGGGTATATCAACTATGTGAAGGGTGCAAACATTGCAGGGTTCAAGAAGGTTGCCGATACCATGGTGCAACTGGGCTACTAGTAAAGAAAGTTGTTTCGGGATTGTGTATCAAGAGAGTCTTCCAGTTTGGAAGGCTCTCTTTTTGGCACTAGAGCCAAGACAAAATCGTTGTGTTGTCGGTCTCTTTGCAAAGGGTTTTTCTGTGGTGAAGCCGACCGGCAGCGAAAGAAACAATGTGCCGGGTGTGAAGTGTCTTGGGTATAACTTGCAAGGAATTGATGCAAATTTTCTTTTTCATATTTGACCCTTTCCGTCCTTTCCGATACACTTTTTTCAAGAGACGATACCTAAGTGCTATTAAACCCATATAACACTATATATAGCGTTATTCAACTTTCCATAGCGCTATAAATATTGTAATCATGCCTTGCCAATCTTACTTCTCCATGCTATGGTAAATGAGGGTCGACGCTGGTCGACCCTTTGGCTTGGCCTCGGAAAACGGGGTGGAGAATCGAGAATATTTAATTGCGTAAATTCAATATATAGAGGGATTACATGAGCTCAGCAAAGAATGAATTGAGTGCATTGGGTCGCAAGATTTTTCTTGACCGGTATGCGTTGAAGGATGTGAAGAAAGAGACGCTGAAAGTCGGGGACGTCGTGGTTGCCGTGAGCAATCCCAAGACCGGACAGCGTGAAATCGGTGTGGTCACCGAACTGAAAGCAGCCGATGGGATCACCGTCAAGCTCGATGATGGCATGGTCCTGCACGTCAAGCGTGAGGATGTGGACAAGCCGCTTGAGATTGAACCCGCACAGATGCTGGCCCGTGTAGCGAAAGGTATTGCTTCAATCGAGAAGCAGGAGGTTCGAACGAAATGGGAAGCAGAGTTCAATTGGCTCCTGGAGGATTGGAAGTTCGTCCCTGGAGGCAGGATTCTTACCGGTGCCGGAACGGATCAGAATCTGACCTATTTCAATTGTTATGTGATCCCTTCCCCGAAGGACAGTCGTGGTGGCATCATTGCTTCACTGGGACAGATGACCGAGATTATGAGCCGAGGTGGCGGAGTAGGGATGAACATCTCCTCCCTCAGGCCCCGTCACAGCTACGTCAAAGGCGTCAATGGTCGTTCCAGTGGGTCGGTAAGCTGGGGCGGGCTCTTCAGCTTCGTCACCGGGCTGATTGAGCAGGGCGGTTCACGCCGTGGGGCTTTGATGTTGATTCTCAATGTCTGGCATCCGGACATTATTGACTTCATCAACTCCAAGCGGGAGATGGGCAAGATCACCAATGCCAATATCAGCGTCGGCATCACCGATGACTTCATGGAGGCGGTTCGCAAGGACGCCGACTGGCAGACCTGCTTCCCCGATACTTCCGACCCTGCCTACAACGCTGAATGGGATGGCGACATCGCCAAGTGGAAGGCAAACGGTCATAAGGTTGTGGTCTACCAGACACAAAAGGCCAAGAAAATCTGGGATGCGATTGTCGAGAGTGCGTGGGCGAGTGCAGAACCCGGTGTATTCTTCATCGACCGCTACAACAAGATGTCGAACTCTTGGTACTATTCCACCATCCAGAGCACCAACCCATGCGGTGAGCAGGGACTTCCTCCTTGGGGTGTCTGCAACCTTGGGTCGATCAACCTCAGCCGGTTTGTAGAGGGCAAGAAGGTCCTGTACGAGGACTTGGGCCGTGCTGTGCGCAACGCAGTTCGATTCCTGGACAATGTCATCGACGACACTCCCTACTTCTTCGAGGAAAACAAGAAGCAGCAGCTTTCCGAGCGGAGGATCGGGCTGGGGACCATGGGTCTTGCAGACATGCTGATCAAGATGGAACTTCCCTACGGCAGTGACGAGTCTCTTGCTTTCATCGATGAGCTGTACAAGTTCATCTGCATTGAGGCGTACAATGAAAGCAGCGACCTTGCTCAAGAGAAGGGAAGTTTCCCCTATTTTGATGCTGAGAAGCTGCTGCAGAGCGGCTTCATGCTGCAGATGCCCCAAGAGCTCAGGGAGAAGGTGCGCAAGCAGGGCCTCAGGAACGTCACGCTGCTGACCCAGGCCCCCACCGGCACCACCGGCACCATGGTCAATACTTCCACCGGTATCGAGCCCTACTACTTCTGGGAGTGGGAAAGAACCGGTCGCATGGGAACAAACATCGAACGGGTGAAAGTCTACGATGATTGGGTGAAGGCCCATCCCGGCCAAAAGAAGCCTTCCTACTTTGTGTCGGCCATGGATCTAGCCCCGGAAGGGCATGTGAAGGTGCAGGCCGCCATCCAGAGGTGGGTTGACTCTTCGATTTCCAAGACGGGCAACACTCCCAAGGAGTATACCGTGGAGCAGACCGGCAAGCTCTACGAGCTGCTCTATGATCTGGGTTGCAAGGGTGGTACGACCTACCGCGATGGTTCGCGTGACACCCAGGTATTGACGGCCAAGAAGGAAGAGCCGAAGGAGGAGAAACCGGTGGTTTCCCGCTCCACCGAGCCCAAGCCGCGGGTGCGCTCCACCGTTTTGCAGGGAACAACCTATCGCAAGGCTACGCCGATTGGGACTGCGTACATTACGGTCAACTGCGACGGACCGAATCCCAGCGATATTTTTGAGGTTTTCATCAATGTGGCCAAGGTGGGTTCCGATGTAGCCGCTGATGCAGAGGGGCTTGGCAGGTTGATCAGCTTGATCCTGCGCATGCCTTCTCCTTTGACTCCGGACCAGCGGGCGCAGGCGATCATCGGTCAGCTTTCGGGAATCGGCAGCGGTCGGTCGATGGGCTTCGGCAAGAATCGTGTCATGAGTCTTCCTGATGCTGTAGCCCAGGTGTTGCAGCAGCATATCGGCTCATCCGACAGTGAACGCGAAGCTTCACGCCTTCCCGATGAGGAGGATGAGGATGAGGATGGCGGTCAGCTTGATTTGGGGCTTCCTTCTTCCACGGCCAGCGTAAAGCCCGATATCTGCCCGATCTGCGGCAATGTCTCCTTTGTCAACATCGAAGGCTGCAAGAAATGTTTCTCTTGCGGGCATAGCGAGTGTTGACCAAGACCAAGACTATCCGTACCCTCTGTTTTGGGTAGGGTGGTATGAACACTATACGACAACCCCGTCCTTTGTTGACGGGGTTTTCCGTCTACAAGGGCTTGGGGTCCAGCATCTATGCGCTGTTTGCAATCCGGGTCATCAATCGATTCGGGGACTTCGTGCAGCTGCTCCTGGTCCTGATTTTGACTGTCAGGCTCGGTCTTTCTCCCAAGGATGCAGGGATATTTGTCTCAGCGAGCATTATCGCCACCATGGTGGGGCAGATGTCCATCGGCATGGCTGCCGACAAGTGGGGAAAGAAGCCGCTGCTGGTTCTTTGTCAGGTGATGGTCAGTCTTTCCTATCTCTCCTGCGCCCTTTTGGTGGTGGTCCGTCCGAATCTGATCCCCTACCTCATTCTGGCAGCCAGTCCGTTTCGCGGGGGAACCGCTCCGTTGACCAATACCATGGTTGCCGAATTCAGCCCGCAAGGAAGGCTTTCCCACTCCTTCAGCCTGCTGTATCTGGGGACCAATATCGGGGTGGCGCTCGGCCCGATGGTTGCATCGCTGTTGTTTGCCCGCTCGCTTTTGCTGTTGTTTGCAATCTCGGCCGTCCTGCTTTCCTTATCCACCCTCCTGTTGCTTATGACGGTGCCCAACAGGCATGCACCAGAACGGCCAAGCAAGGAGATGCAGCAGGCAAGGGTGCACATTCCTCCCATCCTCTGGCTTTTTTTCATCTTCAACGCCTTGTATACCCTCACCTACGGCCAAAATTCCTTTACCCTGCCGCTGCAGTTCAACTCGCTGTACGGCGATGTTTTGGGTGCGAGCCGCTATGCAAAGCTGATGATGGTCAATGCAGTGGTGGTTCTGGTGTGCACCACGCTGCTCACTGCCTGGACTCATCGGTTGGGCCAATTGGTTTCGATGGCAGTGGCTTTGTTTCTGTACGTTGCCGGCTATTTGGTCTACGCCTTCTGCTCGTCTTTCAGCTTGTTTTTGGTGGCCACCTGCATCTGGACCCTCGGAGAGATCCTGATGGCAACCAATTCCAACGTGTTTCTCAATGTCTATGCACATGAGCGTATCCGCTCGCAGTGCAATGCCTGGATGCATGTGTTTTCAAGCCTGGGACACTCGTTGGCTCCCGCCTTGGGGGGCTTGGTGCTGTTGGACACCGGCTATCGTCAGCTGTGGTTGCTTGCCTGCGGGATCTGCTTCCTGCTTGGGTGCGGTTATATTGCACTAAATAAATACCTGAAGAGTTGATATACTTCTAAAGGACTGCTAATCAAGGAATTCAATCTGGACAAGGTTGCAATCGATTCCTTATTGGTTTATGATGATTCACGGGAAAATCTGCGAGGATTTTTTTTTGTGTGTGCATAGGGTGACCTCTTCAAGGTCGCATCAAATACTGTTTTATGGAGTGTCAAAATGGGTAACAAAAAAAGGGTTACTATTGACGGAAACACCGCTGCAGCGCATATTGCATATGCCTTCAGCGAAGTAGCCGCAATCTATCCGATCACCCCCTCCTCCCCGATGGGAGAGTTTGCTGATTCTTGGGCCAGCACCGGCCGGAAGAACCTCTGGGGTAAGAAGGTGGAGATCATGGAAATGCAGTCCGAGGCTGGTGCGGCAGGTGCCGTTCATGGTGCCCTGTCTGCTGGTGCTTTGACCACCACATTCACTGCTAGTCAGGGATTGCTTTTAATGATCCCCAACATGCATAAGATTGCTGGCGAAATGATTCCTACCGTTTTCCACGTGTCTGCAAGATCGCTTGCTGCACAGTCTCTCTCAATTTTCGGAGATCACTCCGACGTCATGTCCTGCCGTAACACCGGCTTTGCCATGACCTGTGCAAACAACGTTCAAGAGACCATGGACCTGTCCGTGGTTGCCCATCTGGCCACACTCGAGGCACAGGTTCCGTTCCTCAGCTTCTTCGATGGTTTCAGGACATCCCATGAGCTTCAGAAGGTCGAGGAGATTACCTATGAAGATCTCAAGCCGTTGGTAAACGAAGAGTATGTCCGCCGCTTCCGCGAGCGTGCCATGCGCCCCGAGCACCCGAAGTTGAAAGTCGCCGCCCAGAACGAGGACGTATACTTCCAGGGTCGTGAGACCGTAAACCCGTATTATGAAGCACTTCCTGAGATGGTGCAGAAGTACATGGATCAGGTTGCCGCGCTTACCGGCCGTGCCTACCACCTCTTTGACTATGTCGGCGATCCCAATGCAACCGATATTGTCATTGTCATGGGAAGCGGTGCCGATACCTTTGAATGGGCCAGTGACTACCTGAACGAGAAGGGTGGAAAGACCGGTGTTTTGAAGGTGCGCCTTTATCGCCCGTTCAGTGCAAAACACTTTGTACAGGCAATTCCCGCCTCGGTGAAGAGAATCGCCGTACTCGACCGCACCAAGGAACCCGGTTCCCTCGGCGAGCCCCTCTACCAGGATGTCGTCACCGCCCTCAGCCAGATGGGCAGAACCGACATGAAGGTAATCGGCGGACGCTTCGGTCTGTCCAGCAAGGACTTCACCCCCAGCCACGCCAAGGCTGTGTATGACCACCTTGCAGGCAAGGCTTTCAACAACTTCACCGTTGGCATCAACGATGACGTCACCAATCGCTCCATCCCCGTCAACGAGACCATCAACGTCTCCCCCAAGGATGTTGTGTCCTGCATGTTCTGGGGTCTTGGCTCCGACGGTACCGTTGGTGCAAACAAGAACTCCATCAAGATCATCGGCGACAATACCGACCTCAACGCACAGGCTTATTTCTCCTACGACTCCAAGAAGAGTGGTGGTATCACAGTAAGTCACCTGCGCTTCGGCAAGAGCTCTCTCGAGATGCCGTGGTTGATCGACCATGCCGACTTCGTCGCTTGTCACAACCCCGCATACATCGGTCGCTACGACATGCTCGGCCCGCTCAAGAAGGGTGGTGTATTTTTGCTCAACAGCCAGATTCCTTCCGACGAAGTATTTGAGCACCTGACCCGTGAGATGCAGGAGCAGATCATCGAGAAGAATATCCGCTTCTACAACATCAACGCTCTCGAGATTTCCGAGAAGGCCGGGCTTGGAAGCCGCATCAATACCGTTATGCAGGCTGCCTTCTTCAAGATCAGCGAGGTTCTTCCCGAGGCTGAGGCCATTGACTTGGTCAAGCAGTATGTCAAGAAGACCTTCCTCAAGAAGGGCGAGGATATCGTCAAGCAGAACTGGGCTGCAATCGACGGCGCAAGCGATGCTCTGCACCAGGTTGTCATTCCTGCGAAGATTACCAAGAGCTACGAGCCCGCCCGCCTGATTCCTGCCGATGCCGATGACTTTGCAAAGGATATCATGGAACCCATCATGCACCTGAAGGGCAATGATATTCCTGTTTCCAAGATGTCGTTCGATGGAACCCTGCCGACCGGTACCGCCAAGTTTGAGAAGCGCGGTGTTGCTCCCTTCGTACCTCATTGGATTGCTGAGAACTGCATCCAGTGCAACCAGTGTGTACAGTCCTGCCCGCACGCAGCCATTCGTGCAAAACAGATCGATCCGAAGGACCTCGAGGGCGCTCCAGAAACCTTCAAGACCTTGAAGTCAAACACCAAGAACACCCGTAACCTCCAGTTCAAGATTCAAATCTATACCGAGGACTGCCAGGGTTGTGGTGTGTGTATCGAAACCTGTCCTTCCAAGGTCAAGTCCCTCGAGTTCAGCCCGATTGCCACCGAGCGTGAAGCCGGCGAGATCGCCAATGCCGAGTTCTTCGAGGCTCTGCCTTACGACATACTCGATGGTGCTCCCGAGACCTCGATCAAGGGCCTGCAGTTCAAGCAGCCGCTCTTTGAGTTCTCCGGTGCCTGTGCAGGTTGTGGTGAGACTCCGTATGTAAAGATGGTAAGCCAGATCTGCGGCGACCGCATGATTGTTGCCAACGCGACCGGTTGTTCCTCCATCTACAGCGGTACCTTCCCGACCACTCCCTACACTGTCAGGCAGAGTGACGGCCATGGTCCGGCTTGGGGCAACAGCCTCTTCGAGGACAACGCCGAGTATGGTCTGGGCATGCGCCTTGCCGTAGATTCCAACCGCAAACAGCTTCGCATCTACATCGACCAGCTCTTTGCCCTTGGTACCACCGAGGCCCTGAAGAGTGCAATCGAGAAGTCCCTCGAGCTATGGGAAGAGTCCTCCGAAGCTGCCAATGCAGCCCAGAAGGCTGTCCAGGCCGCCCTTGTAGAGGCAATGGCTGTTGCCAATGCCGAACAGAAGGCAGTGCTTGTCAAGATTGACGAGCTGAAGGACTACTTCGCCGACAAGGTCGTCTTCATCATCGGTGGTGACGGATGGGCCTATGATATCGGTTACGGTGGTGTTGACCACGTTATTGCTTCCGGCAGAAACGTCAACATCCTGGTACTCGATACCGAGGTGTACTCCAATACCGGTGGCCAGGCTTCCAAGTCCACTCCGATTGCCGCAGTTGCAAAGTTTGCAAACGCCGGCAAGGAGATCGGCAAGAAGAACATGGGCTTCATGTGCATGACCTATGGCCACGCCTATGTTGCATCCATTGCTCTCGGCTCCAACCGCCTGCATGCCCAGAAGGCTCTGCAGGAAGCGGTAGCTTGGAAGGGCCCCTCGATCATCTTCTGTTACTCTCCGTGCATCAACCACGGCATGAACATGCGTTTCAGCCAGGTTGAGGAGAAGAAGGCAGTGGAAGCCGGTTACTGGCCGCTCTACCGCTTCAACCCCGCACTCGAGGAAGGCAAGAGATTCAGCTGGGATGCCAAGCCGATTTCCGGCTCCTTCCAGGACTTCATCAAGGGTGAGGTCCGCTACACTTCCCTGTACAAGACCAACCCTGAGAATGCCGAGGACTTGTTTGCAAAGGCTGAGGAAGATGCACACAAGCGCTGGAGTTTCTTCGAGAAACTTGGGCCTTTGATGTAAGCTTCATCACCACAATGTTTGTTACGGGGGCTGCCGAAAGGCAGCCCTCTTTCCATCAATGCTCTCGATTCGATACCCCTGCAGTTTGACTTTTGCACCCATGCATCCGATGATGAACAGCTGTAAGGGCGGGTGGAGGAAAGACAATGCGATCAAGGATATTGGTGACCGTACATAGTGGTGGAAGCACCGGAAAATCGAACAGTATCGAGTATCTTGAACAAGCTTGCCTGCAGCTGCCTGATATCCTTGAGGTGGATGTGCG
>NZ_DJGW01000010.1:17094-17383 GCF_002432845.1 Sphaerochaeta sp. UBA5836 | reverse complement strand
AGACGGTACTTGCGATGTGCAGCAATGCGGGAATCCAGGTGAATCTCGATATCAAGACAAGCGAAGCGATCGAATCGGTTTATAGGTTGCCGGCCTTTCATAAATACAGGAACCAAGTCATATTCAGCGGTTGTCAGGAAGATGAGATTTTGGACATCCACCGCCTTCTTCCCGGCTGCAAGGCGCTCTTCAATGCAGACAGGTACAAGAGAGAACAACCCTATGCTGAGTTTGCAGCGCAGATGTTGGATCGTACTGTCATGACAAAAGCTTACGGATTGAATATCTG
>NZ_DJGW01000010.1:16801-16939 GCF_002432845.1 Sphaerochaeta sp. UBA5836 | reverse complement strand
AACCGAAACCAGCATAGATGCCTATC
Organism: Sphaerochaeta sp. UBA5836; assembly: GCF_002432845.1. Taxonomy (NCBI): domain Bacteria; kingdom Pseudomonadati; phylum Spirochaetota; class Spirochaetia; order Spirochaetales; family Sphaerochaetaceae; genus Sphaerochaeta; species Sphaerochaeta sp. UBA5836. Next base: position 16,913 of record NZ_DJGW01000010.1, on the reverse strand, counting down.
TGATTAGGAATAAGCAAAGCATGTCTTCTTGGTGGATTGTGAATCTTGTATAGAAGTTTTTTATGTAAATCGAAAAAAAACCAAGATTGTCAGCAAAAAATTGCATGTACGG
>NZ_DJGW01000010.1:13172-16729 GCF_002432845.1 Sphaerochaeta sp. UBA5836 | reverse complement strand
GCAACTCCCGTCTTCGCCCAAGGGCAAGGTGAGAGCAAAGGTGTTGAAATCGGATGCGCAATCTACAAGTTTGACGACACCTTCATGACCGGTGTCCGCAACGCAATCATAGCTGCCGCAGCCGAAACCGATGCAAAGGTTGAGGTCGTCGACTCCATGAACATCCAGGCCACACAGAATGAGAAGGTCGATTTGTTCATCACCAAGGGCATGAAAGCCATGCAGATCAACCCTGTCGACCGCACCGCAGCCGGTGTCATCATCGACAAGGCGAAGAAAGCCAACATTCCCGTAGTATTCTTCAACCGCGAGCCGCTTGCTGAAGATATGGCAAAGTGGGACAAGGTCTACTACGTTGGCGCCCGTGCTGAAGAGTCCGGTACCATGAGCGGCCAGATCATTGCCGACTACTGGAAAGCCAACAAGTCCATGGACAAGAATGGCGACGGCGTTCTGCAGTATGTCATGCTCAAGGGCGAACCCGGCCACCAGGACGCAGAACTGCGCACTGAGTACTCCATCAAGAATCTGCAGGACAACGGAATCAAGGTGCAGAAGCTTGCTGAAGACACCGGCATGTGGGATCGTGTAAAGGGACAGGAGAAAATGGCCGCTTTCATCGCCAGCCAGGGCGATAAGATTGAAGCAGTCTTCGCAAACAACGATGATATGGCTCTTGGTGCAATCGAAGCCCTCAAGGCTGCCGGTTACTTCAAGGACGGCAAGTTCATGCCCGTCGTTGGTGTTGACGCCACCGCTCCCGCTCTCCAGGCTCTCGAAGAAGGCACTCTGCTTGGCACCGTCCTCAACGACGCCGTCAACCAGGGCCGCGCAACGTTCAAGCTCTCATATGATTTGGCAAGGGGCATCACCCCCACCGAAGCTTCCATCGGCTACAAGATTACTGATGGCAAGTACGTATGGGTTCCCTACCAGAAGGTCACCAAGGAGAACTACAAGCAGTTCAAATAAGGTTTGAATTGTAGAAATTCCCCCTCCGGGTTGTTCGATGATCCGGAGGGTTTTTTGAAGGGACTATACCCCGGGAAAGCCGGGGAGGCGAGGGAAGTCATGTATGTATTAGAAATGAACCATGTTTCCAAGTCGTTCCCGGGCGTAAAAGCGCTGGACGACGTAAGCTTGAAAGTAAAGCCGGGAACAGTGCATGCCTTGATGGGTGAAAATGGGGCAGGCAAGTCCACGTTGATGAAATGTCTGTTCGGCTTGTACTCCATGGATGAGGGGGAGATTTCCTTCAATGGACAACCCGTCAAGATTACCAGTGTCAAAGAGGCACTCAGCCTGGGAATCTCCATGATTCACCAGGAACTCCATCTCATCCCCTACCGGTCGGTGATGGAGAATATATGGCTTGGCCGTTATCCACGCATCGGTGGGCCCAAGAGTCCTGTCGTGGACCACAAGAGAATGTATGAGATGACAGCTTCCTTGTTGAAGGATCTCAATCTCACCACTATACAGCCGACCGATTTGCTGCGCACCCTCTCAGTCTCCAAGGCTCAGAGCGTCGAGATTGCAAAGGCCGTCTCCTATGAATCAAAAATCATCATCATGGATGAGCCCAGCTCCTCTCTGACGGAGAATGAGGTTGAACACTTGTTCACCATCATCCGCTCGTTGAAGGCCCGTGGGGTTGCGATCATCTACATTTCCCATAAAATGGAGGAGATTCTCAAAATCTCCGATGAAGTAACCATCATGCGTGACGGTAAGTATGTGGGGACCTGGCCTTCCAGTGAACTGACCACCGCCGTCATCATCAAGCGAATGGTAGGCCGCGATCTTACCCATCGCTTTCCATCGGCTGAGAGCAACATCGGCAGCGAGCTGCTCAGAGTCGAAGAGTATACATCGCCGAACCCCAGAAGTTTCAAGGATGTCTCCTTCACCCTGCATAAGGGTGAGATTCTGGGAATCGGAGGATTGGTCGGAGCCCAGCGCACCGAAGTCATGGAAGCAGTATTCGGACTCAGGCTTCACAGCAAAGGCAGCTTGTATGTGAAAGGCAGGCAGGTGCATTGCAACAGTGCCTACGATGCCAAAAAACTAGGAATGGCCCTGCTCACCGAGGAACGGAGAGCGACGGGAATATTCCCGGTTCTTTCCGTACAGGAGAATCTGGTCATTGCCAACATAACCTCATATGTGAACAAGAGCGGGCTCCTCAATGCAGCAAAGATGGCTGAAGACACCAAGAAGAGCATCAAGGATTTGGATATCAAGACGCCGTCGGCGAGAACTTTGATCAAGAGCCTCAGCGGAGGAAACCAACAGAAAGTACTCTTCGCCCGTTGGTTGCTCACTACTCCTGAAATTCTCATTCTGGACGAACCGACGCGGGGTATCGACGTCGGGGCCAAGTATGAGATTTACGTCATCATGCGTGAGCTTGCGGCCCAGGGCAAGGGTGTGATCATGATCAGCAGTGAGATGCCGGAGCTTTTGGGAATGACCGATCGAATCGTTGTCATGAGTGAAGGTCGTGTAGCAGGTATCGTGGACAGCAAGAAGACAAGCCAGGAAGAGATTATGGAACTGGCGACTAAGTACGTCGGGTAGGGGGAAAGCATGCAAGGCATTGGGAAATCAATAATGAGTAAAAAAAGTCTAAAACAGTTTGTCATGGACAAGGCAATCTTCCTCGTCCTGTTGCTGTTGGTGGTCGTAATCGCCATCATCAACCCACGCATTCTGCGTCTGCAGGTACTTCGGGACATTTTGATGATGAGTTCGACGAAGATCATTATGGCCTTGGGCATGATGTTTGTCATTCTTACCGGTGGTGTAGACCTTGGTGGAGGCCGTTTGGTTGGTATGGCGGCTGTTGTTTCCGCCTCCATGCTGCAGACTGCCGATTACGTCAGGCGGTTTTATCCGAATATGGGACAAATTCCCATCCTCCTCCCGATACTGCTCGCGGTGTTTGTTGGAACGCTGTTTGGAATGATGAACGGCCTGATTGTGGCAAAATTCAAGGTTCCTGCCTTCATTGCCACCCTCTCTTCCATGTTGATTATTTATGGTATCAACTCCATCTATTTCAACATGGCTCCCAACAACAGCCAGCCCATCGGCGGACTCAGATCCGATTTCACCTTCCTGGGTTCAGGTTCCATCGGTTTTGTCCCGGTCATTGTCATCTTCGCCGTCATTGTTTCAATTATAGTCTGGTTTGTATTGAACAAGACTGTGTTCGGCAAGAACGTATATGCAGTCGGTGGCAACCCTGAGGCTGCAGCAGTCTCCGGTATCAATATCACCAAGACGCTGGTAGGCCTGTTCGGTGTCTGTGGATTTCTTATCTCCCTCTCCGGTGTTCTGGAAGCCGCCCGTACGGGAGGAGCAACCAACAACTACGGAAACGGATACGAGCTCGATGCCATCGCATCCTGCGTCGTTGGTGGAGTTTCCACCACCGGTGGTGTGGGAACGGTGAGTGGAGTCATCGCCGGTGTCATCATCTTTAGTTTCATCAACTACGGCCTTACGTTCATCGGGGTGAACCCCTATTGGCAGAACATCATCAAGGGTGTGAT
>NZ_DJGW01000010.1:0-13110 GCF_002432845.1 Sphaerochaeta sp. UBA5836 | reverse complement strand
TCTCTTCCACGCATGTGAGGCAGGAGCGATCCTGCCTCTTTTTTGCGACCTATGTCACTCTGGCAAATATCAACCGTATCATGGACCAACTATTGGACAACGAACGGAGTACTTGTGAAACCCATCGTCATTAATTCGCCTTCCTTGGCAAACTGCAACCTGTTGGAACTGAAGGACAATGTCCAGGAGCTGGTCGATGCCGGGGCCGAATACCTCAGTTTTCATACAGACAATACACCCTTTGTTATCAGGCCCCTGGAGATGATCTAAAGGAGCGGCATGAAAAGCGGTATCCATCCCAGAGTGTCATAAGCATCGAGCCCGGCTTTGCAAGGCAGCAGCTCTTGGTTCTGCCTCGATTTCACTGGAACGTCTGGAACAACAACCTCTGATGCTCCTCGCTGAACATCGATTCTTTGGTTACCAGGTCGAAGTCAACAAGTTTTTGGACGGGCTTGTTGCCGTTGAGCAGATCGATGGCAGCCATCACCGAGCGATAGCCGAGGTTGAAGGAGTTTACCACCACCAAGGCATCGATTACTCCCTTCTCCAAAAGCTGGATTTCAAACTGTGTTGTTCCAAATGCAATGAAATGGATATCCGACGAGTCTCCCAGTGCATTGGCCACCCCATGGGCGGTATACTCTTCCAAGGCAAAGACCAAATTGATTGAAGGATCGCTTTCCAAAGCATTGCGCGTAATTTCACGAGCGATTGTCTCATTGGTGAAACTGTAGGTTGCACTCACAATTCTTGCATTGGTCCGCTCTGAGAAGGTTTGCACCAGGGACTCCACCAGATTGGTCATGCTGGTGGTGTTCGGCATGGACCCGATGACCAGGGCATTGATCGGCTCACCCTCGGAAAAATGGGTGAAGGCATGTTCGGCCATCGCCTTGCCGATCTGTCTGTAATCGGTGGTGATCAAAAAATCCGCGGTCTGGTTGCGTAGTGCGGTATCGGCGAGCACCACCTTGATGCCTGCGCTCCGTGCTTTGGCAACCACATCCTCAAGCCGTGAATAATGGCTTGGTGAGAGTACTATCGCATCAAAACGCTGGTCTATGGCCCTTTGGACGGCACTGATTTGTCCCTCGTAGTCGGATTCATTCACCGGAGCAAGGAACTCAAGGACCGCGCCGGTGGAGCTGCGGGCACTGCGGGCACCGTTCTTCAGGGACCCCCAGAATTCGCCTCCCTGCATCATGGTGATGACGGCGATCCGATAGGAGGTAGTGGCTTCACTCTTCTTGTTCGAGCAGCCTGCGAGAAGGGATAGCAGTAGGAGAATCAGGATGCCTTTCTTCATGATTGCACCACCTTGATCGGTTGGATTGGACTCTGTTCGGGGATAACCAGTCGGACCAGCGTCCCAACATCGAGCTCACTGGAAAGTTCCAGGCCATAATCGGAACCGTAATAGAGCTGGATGCGCTGATGGACGTTCCTCACCCCGATTCCTGCACCCTTGGGGTGTTGTCCGTCGAAGCTGAGGATGGTGGCCAGTTTCTGTTCATCCATCCCCACCCCGTTGTCACGCACCTCGATGACCACGGCCCCGGGTTTTCTCCTGAACACCTTGATATCGATATGACCCATCTCCTGCAGATACTTGATCCCGTGGTAGATTGCATTCTCCACAATCGGCTGGATGATGAGCTTGATCGTCGGCAGATTCTCCATACCCTCTTCCAAGGTGATGGAGAACTCAAACTTGTCCTGGTAGCGGATCTGCTGGATGATCAAGTAGTTGCGGACATGCTCAAGCTCCTCGGCAAGGGTGATGATGTCCCGACCCTTGCTGATGGAGATGCGGAAGAGCTTTGCCAGGGCGGTGATCATCCTGATCACTCCCTCGGTATCGTTCTGCTCTGCCATCCAGACAACGGAATCGAGGGTGTTGTACAGGAAGTGTGGGTTGATTTTTGCCTGCAGTGCATCAAGTTCGAACTTGCGTTTCATCTCCTGGCTGGTGACAATATCATCCATCAGCTGCCGGATGCGTTTGACCATCACTGCAAAGGTCTGGGACAAGGCAGCAACCTCTTGGTTGCCTCCCACTGTCGGCGGAGCGGAGAAGTCTCCGCGTTCCACGCTGTTCATCAATCGGTCGAGCTCCCTGATCGGTCGGCTTATGTACGCCGAAACCATACGTGCCAGAACAATGGTGATGACAATGCAGAATCCCAGGACGATAAGCATGATGGTGGTGTACTGATCGAGACCGGCCATCAGCTCGTCCATGAATGCCACCCCGACAATTCGCCAACGTGCGTTGTTGACCGTATCGATGATGACAAGTCGCTGCCTTCCCTCGAAGGTGTTGGTGAACGTACCGAAAATATACTCCTGGGCGGAGTCGAGGTCCTCGTTGAACAAATCGGAGTTAATCAGTTGCTGGTACGGGTGGTACACGATCTTGCCGTTGTTGTCGATGAAATATACGTACCCTGTCGCCCCAAGCTTCGCGCTTTGGCTCAGTTCACTGACCGTCCTGAAGTTCATGTCGATCAGCAAAAGACCTTGGCTCAGCTCCCCCTCCTCATTGGTGTAGCTGATCTGCTGGCTGTATGTGATGACCCACGGATAGCTTGAAGTGAAGAGCTGCTGGACATGCGGGCCGGTGAAATAGAAGTTACCCTCACCACCCAAAGCCCTGGTGAACCATGTCTGCTTTGCTATCTCAGTCGCCTCCCTTCTCGGGGCATCGGTGGTGGAGAGCAGTACATTGCCCTCCAAGTCAAACAGAAGCAGGCATACGATATCCTGACGGCTGTCGACGATTGAGGAGAGCCTCTTCTCGATTTCGGTTCGGGAGAGTTCGTTGGTCTGCTTGGCAAGGTCGCGGGCGTAGCCGGCGATGGTAAGAATATCGTTGGTATAGTAGTTGAGGTTGGCGTTTACCTGTCTGACGATTTCCCTTGTTGAGACGGTGGCGTTCTCCCGGATGGTGGAAGAGAACTGGCTGTACAGGATGGACGAGATAAGCAAGGTGACGGAGAGGGAGACGAACGCGATGGCAAAGGTGAGAATGGTTTTGATGGAGTGGGGGTGATCCGGCTTTCTCATCGGTTTCTCTGTCTGAATTGGGAGGGAGAGAGGCCGACATGCCGCTTGAAACAGAAGCTGAAGTAGTTCGGCTCTGCAAACCCGACCGCCTGTGCGATCTCGTAGGTCTTGCCCTCGGTCTTGATGAGCAGATCCTTCGCCCTGTCCATTCTCAGAGCCGTCAAGTACTGTACAAAGCTGACGCCAACCTCCTTCTTGAAGGTGGAACTGAAATATGAAGGGCTTACCCCGATCATTTCACAAATTTCTTCCAGTCCAAATCCGGATTCAGTGAAGTGCTTTGCGATCAAGGCCTTGGCCTGACCGATGAATTGGATATGCGACTGAGCCCTCTGTCCGGCGATCAATTGCCGCACCAGAAGGCAAAGGCGGATGAAGTAACGCCTGGCCTTCCCCAACGTTGAGAGGGTTGCAAGCTCGGAGAAGAGGTTTCTTCCCTCTCCATCAACCACAGAAAAGAGGGTATGCCCGTATGAATGGGTAAGGTCTTGAAGGAGAAAAGCCAGTTCCAACAGCAATGCCTGCAGTTGTTCCAGGTTCAGGGAGGCAAGCTGCTCGCCGAGCAGTTGATTCACCGCCTCGGTCACCTGCTCCTCACTGCCCATCTTCACAGCAACCAGTACATTTGCCTTCAACTCCTCCAATTGTTGTTGATGCTCCTCGACCGGCAGCTTCTCCAAGTCACTGATGAACAGGAGCGATTGCTCAGGGTAACAGGAACTATAGTTGAGGGCTGTCAGCGCCTGATGATATGACTGCTTGATGGCCGAAGGGGAGTGTACGAGGTTTCCTACTCCGAGGACAGCCTGGAAGGAGTACTTCTGCAGGTATGCCTGCAGCTGCTCGGCTTTGCGGTAGGTCTGTTTGCGGAACACTGAATCGTAATGATCCTGGCCATGGCTTTGGGAGCTGAAAATAATGACAATCTGGTTTTCGAATTGGAAGAGCAACACCCCGTCGTCCTTTTTCACTACCTGTTCAACAATCTCAAACATGGCCATCGATTGCAAGGGGTCATCCATCACATGATCGGTCTCGATAACGGCAACCATGAATTCATCCTTGTTCAGATTGAAGCCGTACTCCGCCGCTTTTGCAAGCAAGGCAGCATCGGAGGCAGGGTGCACTGCAGTCAGCAGCGATACCAGGAACTTCTCCCTGATGAGCGGAAGGGCCTGCTGGTACGCCTGGTTAAGCCTGTCCTGGTCCTGGATGCGCTTGATCTCCTCATCCAGATGCTTTCCCAGGCGCTTGAGCAGATTGCACAAGTCTTCCACCGAAACCGGCTTGAGTACATATTCACTGACATCGTAGCGCATCGCCTGCTGGGCATAGGTGAATTCGTCATACCCGCTGAGTATGACCAAGGTTGTGGTCGGATGCGTGAGGCGGATTTTCTGGATCAACTCGATTCCATCGAGGTAAGGCATCCTGATATCGGTGATTACGACATCGGGATGCAGCTCCTCTACCATCTCCAAGGCTTCGATGCCATTGCCGGCTTCACCCACTACGCAAAAGCCATACCGCTCCCACGGGGTGCGGCTGCGAATCCCTTCACGTACTGCTGTCTCATCATCAACCAAAAGAATCGTATACGGCATAGGGTATATGGTAGTGGCAAAGGCTCAAGGACGCAAGAAAATTACCCTTTGCACCACCAATCAAACATAACCGTGGTAGAGCGGTTCATCTCCTCCATAAAGGAGGAGGTATGTTTTCTCAGATAGTAGTAGTCGGCAAGGGTGCCGGTATTCTGGTAGGGCAGGGATTGGCTTCTGCGCCGATCCTCTTCATGGACCCTGTAGGCTCTTTCCATTTGCTCGAGGTGGGGCTCCATGTAGCGGTCCTGCATGAATATGGTGTCCTGGGGACATCGGGGGGTCAGCCTGACCGGACCTTTGGCCTTGGGGTATCCGAAAATGAGCATGCAGGCGGGAATGGTGTACTGCTTGAGCTCAAGCAGTTCCCTCAGTTGTTCAAAATGCTCGATGACATCACCGATGTAACAGGAGCCGATACCCAGGGCCTCGGCGGCAACCACGGCATTCTGGGCTGCGATGACGGCATCCTGCAGGCAGAGGTGCAGATCTCCCAGTCCGGGCTTCCTGAAGGAGGCGAGGTTTGCCTTCGCAGCCCTGTCTACTGCGCCGCTTTCGTAGAAGTAATTGACCCACTTCTGCATGTCGGCAAGGAAAACCCAGACCAAGGGTGCTTTCTCGATCATGCTCTGCTCGTCGCAGATTTTGGCAAGCTTCTCTTTCTTGGAAGAATCATGGACCTCGACTATGGAATAGAGGGCCATATTGCCGGCGGTGGGGGCACGCAAGGTCGCTTCCTTGAGCTGGATGACGGCTTCCGGTTCGATTATTCGGTCCTCAAAGCTGCGTACCGATCGACGATTGTTCAAGAGCTGTAAGGTTTCATGCATGCGTGGAGTATAGGACAAAGTCCGCTCTTCTTCCAGAGAAGATATACAAATCACTGTGTATCGTATATCCTGTAACTATGAAGAGTGTGAAAGCCTACCGATATCGATACTTGATTCTTCTGTGTCTCGTGCTGCTGATTTTCTCAGTCGAGATACAGTGGTTGAACCTTGCACCGGTTGGCAGGGTCGCCAACCGCTACTATCAAGGACAGCTGTCATTGCGGTATGCTTCTCCGGTGGACTTGCTCTCCCTGACCTATCTACTGGTCTTCGTGGTGGCGAGCATTCCCTCCTCCTATCTGTTGCACAAATTGGGCCCGCGCTGGGCCGTCTGGATTGCAAGCGGCCTCATTGTCTTTGGATCAATGACGAAATGGCTCTACGTTGCAAGTCTTTCGGCAGTCCTGTTCGGCCAGTTCTTTCTGGCCCTGGGCCAGGCCTTGGTACTTACCAGCATCACGGAAATTGTCGCGCGTTGGTTTCCCATCCGGGAACGAGGCATGGCTGTCGGCATCACATCAGCAAGCCAATACCTTTCGCTGGCAGTCGTGATGATAGTCTCCCCCATGCTGGTGGTGACCCGTGCAAATGATCCGGCCTGGGGACAGGGCTTTGAGCGGATGATGAGCATCTATGCTGTTGCAAGCTCGGTCCTCGCCCTGATTCCGGCATTCCTGATCAAGGATAATCCCCCGACGCCGTCCTCCACCCTGCAGGTGCCGAAGAGTCAGAGCTTTCGGACCTCGTTCAAGATTATGAACCAGAACTCCTCACTCAGGGGCTTGATGATCATCTTCTCCATCGGGTGGGGTGTTCTTATGACACTCTTCATCAAGGTCGACGAGATCAGTGCGCTGCTGGGGTTTGACGACTCCTCCGGTTTCTTGGGAATCGCCATGTTTGCAGGCGGCATGGTGGGAGCCATAGTACTGCCGGCCCTCTCGGACCGCTATCGAAAGCGGAAGCTGTTCTTTGTGTTTTGCAACGTTTGCTCGATTCCCGGAATCCTCTTGCTGGTTTTCTGCCAGCAAATCGGTGCTGTCCTGCTTTCCAGCGAGGCCATCGCCCTGATCGGGGCTTCCATCGTAGGCCTGTCTCTCCTTGCTTCCATACCCATCGGCAGCCAGTATGCTGCAGAGCTGGGCATCGGCATCAGCGAAGAGGTCATCCAAGGTTTGCTCCTGCTCTTCAGCCAGGCTTCTTGTGCCGTAATCCTGCTCATCAGTCTGGTGGCAACGGATGAGTACTCCCCGATGGTCCTCTCAACCCTTGCAGCCTTGTTGGCTGCTTCCATGATCGGAAGCAGCTTCCTGAAGGAAAGTGAGATGATTGTAACCGAGGAAGAGCGGCTGAAAGAGGTCATAGAGCAGGAAATCGTCCATCTGCAGTAACCGTCGATACTCCCTACTTTGCCTGTGGCCGCAGGCTTTCGTTCCAGGTGTTGAACGCATGCACCTTGTCCAAATCCATGCGGATCCGATCGCCCTTCTCGCTCTCTTTGTGCTTTGCACTCAGTTCAAAGTCCGATCCCGGATAGCCGAGTACCAGCATGATCATAAGCGTATCGCCTTCAGCGATTCCCAGCACCTTCTTCGCCTCGTCGGCATTGAAGCCGGCTATGGGGTGGACGTATAGGCCTTCACTGACGGCTTGGATCTGATACGCCATGGTGGCCATGCCCAGTTCGAAAGGGGCATAATGGCGGTCGCCCAGGGACATGCCCCAAGCATTGTTGGTGACCACCGCCACGATGGCGGGGGCCTTCTTCGCCCAGTAGTTGCCCGGAGACAGGGTCTCCTTGACCTTGGAAAGGATTGCCTGGTCGGTTACGGTGATGTATCGCCAAGGTTGGTTGTTCATGGATGATGGGGCGGTATGGGCAGCCTCGGCGAGACGTACCAGCACTTCTTTTTCAATGGGTTTTGTATCGAGGGCTCGATACGCTCTTCTTTCTTCAATTGCTCGCAACATAGCTTGGTGTTTCCTCCATTATGAGGTCAATGTACCACGAAGTTTTGCAATCGTGTGAAAAAGAGGGGCTCTCTTGTGTGCTTTGAATTCTTTGTCTGAAAAGCCTTCTGACTAGGGTACCAAAGCAGTATCAGTCTTGGCCTGTACGAACTCGATGGCTTCTTTTCCGGTGCAATGCTCGATCTCGATGACAATGCCTAGTGTCTGGCTGCAGGCTTTGGTCTTCTCGATACGCTGTGCAACCGGCTGGGAGGCGCAGTACTTGTCAGCCATGGCAAGGAAGGCCTTCTCCCAAAGCAGCCCTTCGACAGGCGTTGCTTTTCCAAAGACAATCACGCTGCGAAAGTAGGAGGTGTACTGTGCTGCAACAATGGTGTCCTCATCAACAACGGTGAAGCATACTTTGGGGTGTCGGAGTATTGCATCAACCTTATGGCCTTCCCGTGCAGAGTGGAGAAAAATCTTTTCCTCGTAGTACACGTAGTTCAGCGGAACTGCATAGGGGTAATCCCCGTCTCCGAGACAGGCAAGTACTCCATGGCTGCCCCGCTTCAGTACTGCTTCGCTTTCTTCTTTGGATAGCAGCTGCCTGCTTCTCCTCATTGTCCTGAACTGCATAGCTGCTCCTTGGGCCTAAAAAACGGGGAAGGCCGTGCCATCCCCGTCTTGTGAACCGCAACCCTTGTTAGTCGCGCGGTGAAAAGTCAGACTTAGGAGCCCCGCAGAGAGGGCATACCCAATCTTCTGGAAGGTCTTCAAAGGCTGTTCCTGGTTTGATTCCGTTGTCGGGATCACCAACTGTCGGGTCGTATACATACCCGCAAAGATCGCATTCATACTCTTTCATTGTCGTTTCCTCCTACATCTGAAGCATAGCGATATTCAAGCCAAGCGGCAAGAAAAATATTATTGGTACAAAGCCAGGATCTTGGTAAGCATTTTACAGAATTTCTTTCTGAAGCTCTCAGGGCCCAATATTTCCACCGAATCTCCGCATTGGATGATGCGCAGATACAACTCGATGGAGTTCTCGACATCCATGTTGCAGACCAATGTTCCATCGTTCTGCTTTTCGAAAACCGGAGTTCCATGCACCACCGACCTGAAGACGTTCATAGCGGAACGCTCCTTGAGCTTCAGGCTGAGAGGAATCATATCGATGCTCTCATAGCGCTCCTTGGATTCGGGGAACTTGAAAGGTTTGAGGTTGTCGGGAATCGTATAGGTTTCGTTGAGAATGGTGGCGCTGGTGATGGTGCTGATATCGATGGTGACAATCTCGGTGGTGTGCCGAAGGCGTCCGGTGACACTGATCGGGTGTCTGCCGCCGCTATCTTCTTCCCGAAATCCGATGAAGTAAGGGGCGAGTTCGGTCTCGATCGGGTCGAATCCTTTGAGGCTTTGTATGATGCGTACGATGCGTCCCGACACCCAGCTGTCAATGAGCACTTCAAGAATGGCATTGAACTTGCTGCTCTCCTTCTTCTCCTGCAGCTGCTTGTCGATCTGCTCGGCCAGGCCGATGACATTCTCGCTGATCTTCGGTGCGTAGGACCGCATGTTCATGGCGATTTTTCTCAAGCCGGAAGCCAGGTGGGGGTTCTGAAACTCGGTGCTGTTTGCAAGCATTTCAGCGGAGAGGTTGAAGGCCAGACTCTCATACACGCTGAGGGCGATGCTCTCATCCTCCTCGCGGTTCTTGATCTTGATGAGGCTGTTCTCCTCATAGATGTCGATGTATTGTTTCAGTTCATCCACATACCTGCTGATGGTCGAGCGATGGACTCCCAATCGACGTGCTATATCCGCTCTTCTGAGTCCTTCTGGATGGGAATGTAACAACAGTTCCAGTTGCGCAACGCGTTCACCTTTCATACAATTCCTCTTATTTGCACCATTCTGCAACAAAATACATGTCAGTATAGCACGACAAGGGTATCTGGCAAGCATTAAATGTGCAAATCGAGAAACCTTCTGCAACAATGGGGCGAGTTGTCGAGCTGTCTCTTTCATGCTAGGATACAGATACAGGACAAGGAGCGACAACAATGGATGAACGGCTTACGAAGCTTGAGATGAAACTAGCCTATGCAGAAGAGACGATAGTGACTCTCGACCAGGTCGTAACAGATCAGGCCAAGGAGATCGCACTCTTGACCGCTCGTCTGGAAAAACTGGAAAAACGCGTAACGGACCTGACCGAAGAAGATCGGGATGGCATGATCGACGATCAGAGGCCACCCCATTATTGATTAGATGAACAGATTGATCTTGCTCTCGCTGGCAGCTCCCATGTAGGTAGCGACGCCACCGATTTCAACGCCGTCAAGCAGTTCTTCAGCCGTGATGCCCATGATATCCATGGACATCTGGCAGGCTACCATGCGAACCCCGCTCTTGCGGGCATCCTCATACATCTGCTTTACTTGGTCGACATGTTTCTTTTTCATGCGGCCTTTCATCATCTTCGCCCCCATGCCTCCCATATTCATGGAAGAGAGGGCAAGGTTGTCCATGCCCTTGGGCAGCATGGCCCCGAACATCGTTCCCATGAAGTCCTTCTTCACTTTGGGGGCATCCTTTTTGCGAAGCACCGACAACCCCCAGAAGGTGAAGAACATCGTCACCGACTTGCCGGATGCGGCCGCCCCGTTGGCAAGGACGAATGAGGCAAGAGCCTTGTCCAGGTCATTGGAGAAAACAATCATCGTAGCACCGTTGTCGCTATCGCAGATGGCAGGTTTCTCTCCTGCTGAATCGGGCATGCTGCAGACACTGGCATTGCCTTTGCCTACTACAGCCTCGATGATGCCGTCGGTGGTCTTTACGCTTACCAGCTCATTGCCGGTGAGCTTGCACCAGGCCTGGACATCGGGGCCGAAGCCGGGATCGGAGGCCTTGATGACGATGCGGTCCCCCTCCTCAAGGTTGTCGATCTCCCGTTTGAGACGGATGATCGGGCCGGGACACTGCAGGCCGCAGGCGTCGACGGTGAGAATCTTGTTCTCGGACCGCTTGCGGAACGACCCGTCCTCATTGAGGTGGTTGATGACCCCACCGCTCTCCTTGACCGATAGCTTGTCCTTGTTTTCCAGCAGGTAGCGCTCACGAACCGCACTCTCATACGTCTTGTATCCACCGGTGAGGTTGCGTACGTTTGTATAGCCGTTTTGCCTGAGCACCCGTTCTGCAAGGTAGCCCCTGAGGCCGATGGCGCAATAGACGATGACCAACCGATCGGTGGGAACCATCAGCAGCTTCTGCCTCAGGATGGTGTGGGGAATGTTGACCGACCCTTCGATTGCACCAAGCTCATACTCCTCCTCGGTTCGTACATCGAGCATGAAAGCACCACTCTTGCGCCCTGCTTCCGCTTCCTCCCAATTGATGGTGTCACTGAATCCCTCAAGGGTGTTGACGGCGATGAAGCCGACCATGTTCACCGGGTCCTTTGCACTGGAGAAGGGCGGTGCATAAGCCTGCTCAAATTCCGCCAAATCGTAGACGGTGCCTTCTTTTCCGATGAAGGCGCTGATGACGTCGATCCGCTTGTCAACTCCGTCGTATCCGACCGACTGCGCACCCCAGAGCTTGCCGCTTTCTGGATGATAGAGAATCTTGAGGGTGAGCTGACGGCTGTTGGGATAATACCCGGCATGGTTTCCTGCATGGGTGACTGCCGTCCGATAGGGAAGGCCTGCAGCCTTGAGCCCCTTTTCCGTGAGGCCGGTTGAGGCTACCGTCATATCGAATATTTTGGCGATGCTCGTGGCGATCGTCCCTGTATACGGCCGCTTGTTGCCGTCGATGATGGCATCGGCGCACAAGCGTGCCTGCTTGTTGGCGGGACCAGCCAACGGAACGGTGCAGGCGAGTTTTGTCAGCGGGCTTGCAAACTCGATGGCATCTCCAACCGCCCTGATGTCCTTGTCGTTGGTGGTGAAAAACTCATCCACCTTGATTGCCCCGTTCTTGGCCAGCTCGATGCCCGATTGCTTGAGGAAGGCGGTGTCGGGGCGAACACCGATGGAGAGGATGACGATATCTGCATCGATGAGGGTGCCCGAGGAGAGTCGGACGCTGACAATGCTGTCATGGTCCTCAAAGGCTGACACCCCGTCCTTCAGGTACAGATTCACTCCCTTCGCTCTGAGGTGCTGTTGCACCTCGGCGGCCAAGTCGTAGTCGATGATGTTCATCACCTGCTCGAGGGCTTCCACCACGCTTACCTCGAGTCCTCGCTCCTTCAAGTTCTCGGCCATCTCCAGACCGATGAAGCCGCCGCCGACGACCACTGCGCGTTTGGTGGCGGGACTGTCGATTTTCTCTTTGATCTGGTCGATGTCTGAAACGGATCTAAGCGAATAGATGGCCTTGTGCTCGATGCCGGGGATGGGAGGACGTACCGGACTTGCTCCGGGAGAGAGGATGAGGGTGTCGTAACGCTCGTCATATTCGCTCTGGTTCTTCAAGTCCCTCACGCGGATGGTTTTTGCCTTGCGATTGATCGAAATCACTTCGCTTTGCACCCTCGCTTCCACATTCAGTGATTCCATGAAGCGTTCGGGAGTCATCACAAACAGACGGGAACGTTCGGTGATGACATTTCCCGCATAGTAAGGGAGTCCGCAGTTCGCGTAGCTGATGTACTGTCCGCGCTCGAACATGATGATTTGGGCGTTCTCGTCCCTTCTCCTGAGTCTTGCGGCGGTGCCTGCACCTCCTGCGACTCCTCCAACAATGAGATATTTTGCCATAGGTCCTCCTACTTGGTGGCTTGGGTGAATAACAGTTCTTCGGGAATATGAAGTTCGGAGCAACTATAGGCCTTGACCATCTCTCTTCCTGTTTCTGTCAGGGATACCGTAAGGCTCCTTCGGTCCATGCTGCTCAGTGTCCGTTTGATGAGGGCCCTGGCTTCCAGGCTGTCCAGAATGCGGGTGAGGCGGGAAGGGGAGAGTTCGAGCTCCTTTGCGAGGGCGCTCGGTTCAAAGATTCCTTTGTTGACTGCACAGAGCAACAGTGCATCGTTAAATGAAAGTCCGGTCTGCTCTTTGAGTTTCACTTCGAAGTTGCGAAGCGAAGTCTGCAACTTTCGGATTGCACATAGGTCGATCATGCAAGGCTCCAAATATTTAATTATGGCAATAATTGCCGAGAACAACTATAGTGTGGGTTTCCTGTTTCGTCAATATGTAGATAAAAAAAGAGTGAATAAAAAGTTGTGACATGGCTAATAGACAATATTATTCACAAATGAAAAAACCTGTAAAATTTCCAAAATTTTCATAAATTGTTCTGACAGAGGTAATTCTTTCTGGAAGAAAAATAATAATATCGTGCTATGATGAATCGATAAAATTATATAAGATAATAGTATAGTCATGGTTCTATTGACAATTTCAGACAATCCAGCGTATCCTTCCCTTAGGAAGGGATATGATGAAGAGGAAGAAAGAGGTACCACGATTGGGAAGTCTTCACTTCAGTGCCCACCAAGGTTTCTACATACCTGTTCTACATCATTGATGGGTGTTTTCCTCTTGTTTGGTTGCAACCAATATTGCACCCGGAGTTTCTACGATGATTGCAACACATCTCCCTTGGGCCAGTGATAGTTCCCGATCACTGGCCTTCTT
>NZ_DJGW01000033.1:0-14057 GCF_002432845.1 Sphaerochaeta sp. UBA5836 | reverse complement strand
AGGCAGGTCCCTGCATACCAGTCCTGCAGGCTGTCCGTCGAAGAGGGGCTCACCGCCCTGTTGATGGCCTCAACCATGACGTACTGCCCGACCGACGCACCTTGCCTTCTCTTCGCTGCATGGGCATCCATGATGTCCACGAT
This sequence comes from Sphaerochaeta sp. UBA5836, assembly GCF_002432845.1. Taxonomy (NCBI): domain Bacteria; kingdom Pseudomonadati; phylum Spirochaetota; class Spirochaetia; order Spirochaetales; family Sphaerochaetaceae; genus Sphaerochaeta; species Sphaerochaeta sp. UBA5836. Next base: position 13,914 of record NZ_DJGW01000033.1, on the reverse strand, counting down.
CCCCAGGCGGGCGAAAAGGTCGTAAAGAAGCACGACATCCCCATATGACTTGATATGCGAATAAAGCGCCTCATCCTGCAGCGGGGCGGAGGCTTGGTTCTTGAGCTTGAGCAAGGCCTCCGCCGTGCCGAGGTACTTCTGGTTCACATTTTTGGGCTTCCCGTCTATCCGCTTCGACTCGACGTAATAATAGTAGATGTTGCCCTTGATCGTCTTCTTCCTGAGAGTACCCATAAACCACTCCTGAAAATAAGGCTATACAAATATGCAAGGGCAATTCCTTTTAGGGCAAAAAAACCCCAAACGGGGCAGATAACTTGTAAACTCACGCTAGGAGCCTTTGGGTAGCTGCCACAATGGGGCTTTCCCCAAAGCCATGCTATACTGCTGCCAGGGCACTTTCCATAAGGAATATTGCAGTAAGGAACAACAAATGACTATAACGAGAATCTATGCAGACCAAAACGGCAACTCACATTTCGAGAATCAGGAAATTCCTGTTACTCCCTCAGGACCTTTGGGCTGGATGTCTTCACCTATTGCAGTCCAGTCCATGATTCTTCGGGAGAATCCACCGGGATACCACTATCCTTGGCATGCCGCACCCTGCAGGCAGTACATCATCATGCTGGAAGGATTGGTGGAAATTGAAGTGGGGGATGGGGAGAAACGAACATTCGGTCCTGGTTCAATCGTCCTGGTGGAAGACACGACGGGCGTAGGACATGCTTCAAGAAGCCCGGATGGAAATGGCAGACGATCATTATTCCTTCCCCTTTGATACGCAAAACGGTCCCATCTTATTTTAGATGGAACCGTTTCTTACAGGGTTTCTTGTTCAACTTGTTCTTTTCAGTCGCGTATAGACTCACTGTCAGCCCTCGGACTTGGTTATATCCTTTGGTCTGAGAATTGCGTTGAGAATAATACCGAAAATGGCTGCGAGGCCAAGACCTGAAAGCTGTACAGGACCCAATTTGAAGGCGGCCCCACCAAGTCCCAACACCAACATGGCTGCACTGATGATCAACAACTTTGGATTGGAAAGGTTCACCCTGGCGTCAACCATATTCTTGATACCGATTGAACTGATCATACCGAACAACAAAATGGAAATACCGCCTATTACCGGGGCAGGAATAGTACCGATCAAAGCGGTGAACTTGGGAATCAGCGAAAGGAAAATCGCAAACACAGCAGCTATTCTCATGATAATGGGATTGGTGACCCCGGTAAGAGCCACAGCCCCGGTATTCTCAGAGTACGTCGTGTTTGCAGGACCGCCGATCAAACCGGCCAAACTGGTTGCAAGACCATCACCAAGCAACGTTCTCTTGATGCCCGGATCCTTGATGAAATCTTCACCGACTACATTGCCGATGGCCAGTACATCACCAAAATGCTCGACCATGGTAACTATTGCAATAGGCACCATGACCGTGATGGCACTTACGGAGAATTTGGGGAAGGTGAAATGAGGAATACCGACCCAAGCGGCTTCCCAGACTGAACTAAAATCGACAATACCGACAACGATGGAAAGCAGATACCCGAATACCAAGGAAATGAGTACCGGCAGATTGGATGCAAACTTCCATCCGAATTTCGGGAATCCTACCTTGACGAATACCCCTGCAGCGAAGGTGAGCAAAGCAATAAGCCAGCAACCATTTTGCCCTATTGCTTCAGCGATTCCGGGAGAGTTCGTCCCGTTGGCATTCTGAATGGCAACAGGCGCAAGAATCAACCCAATCATAATGATCATGGGTCCGGTTACATGGGGAGGAAGGATCTTGTGGAGGTTCTCATATTTTACATACCTGAAAATAATTGAAACTACGATGTAGAGTCCGCCTGAAACTACTATACCACCCAATGCATACGGCAACCCTTGCGTAGCCCCGATGGCGACAATGCCGGGTATATAGGCAAAGGAACTTCCCAAAAACACAGGAACCTTGAATTTGGTTATCACATGGAACAACAATGTTCCAATACCGGCGGCGAACAATGTCACCCCGATATCCAAGCCGGTAAGAATCGGGACCAATACCGTTGCACCGAACATGACAAAGGTATGTTGGAGTCCAAATACAATGTTCTTTCCTGTCAAATCTTTTTTATTCACAATAGTCTCCTCATAAAAAAGCCTACAGTCCTATCCGGATCTCACGCACAGAGACATAAGCCCGGACATTTGATTCAAATACTTCGATTCAATCAATTCCATGCTTGCTTGCAACCTCCCTTGTATGTACCAAGTCACTGCGACACGAACCAATTGGAGACTTGGTTATCCAATTGTCAATCGGGGTTTTATCCCCCATGGCTCTCCATACATCCTCGCTTCGTATAGGCATATGAACCAGGTCGACGCCGACGGCCTGAGACAGGGCATTGCCCAAAGCCGGCGCAACGCTGATCATAGGGTGTTCAGCCACCCCGCGGGCTCCATAGGGCCCGTCGAGCTGAGAGTTCTCAACCGCAATGGTCTCAATCTCAAAGGGTATATCCTTGGAAGTTGGAATCTTATTATCGGTGAACGAGGGATTCAGCAAATGGCCGTCCATGTCAAAAATGTATCCCTCGCACATGGCAGTGCCCAAACCTTGCAGCATCCCACCCACAATTTGTCCCCGCAGCAGCTGAGGATTGATCACCTTCCCCACATCAAAGGCGGAGGCAATCTTGCGTAGCAGGTACTCCCCTGTTTTGGGGTTCACCTCACAAATGATTCCATGGGCGCCGAATGTCCAATCCAAGGCCGGTTTGCCCTGACCGGTTTCCTTATCGAGATTGGAAAGTCCCTGGGCTATGTAACTACCGACCCCGATCAAGGGACCTCCGATGGCTTGCCCATCAGGATAAGCATACCCGATGGCTATCCGAGACCATGCAATCCGGTTCTCACAGTCATGCTTCACATAGACACCTTCCCCGTCGTGGGCCAGGTCATCCACACACGCCTTCAACACATGCGAGGAGACCAAATAGGCCTTCCGCAGCAAATCCTCGCAGGCAAGAATGCAAGCGTTCCCCGACATGAGCAGACCCTTGGAAGCTACTGTCTGCCAGTCATAGGGATCGCTGTCGGTGTCCTTTTCAATCTTCACGAACACCTTATCGTAGCTGAAGCCCAACCGCTCGGCGACAATCTGCGCCAATGCCGCACTCGATCCTTGCCCGATATCGGTCAACCCGACATTGACACAAACCGACCCATCACTGTTCATTTTCACCACACAGGCGGTAGCGGTATTGGAAGGCATGGCTGGGGCTTTCTGCAAAATCGCCACCCCCTTGCCTATCTTCCACCCGGTATCCTTTTGCCTCTGCCGCTCCTCTTTGGAAAGCTTTCCGTACCCTATGGAAGCAGCAACTGCATCCAAGCAAGCCACAACATCTCCTGTATGCTTGGTAATCTTCTCCCCGGTCAGGGTGAGGGAACCTTCCCGCAAGGCATTGAGCTTTCTGAATGCAACCGGATCCATTCCCAACGTTTTGGCTACCAAATCCATATGCCGCTCGATACCCCAGTGGAACTCAACATGCCCAAACCCACGATAGGCGGTGCCATAAGGTTTGTTCGTATACAACGTATAGGCATCGACCCACGCATTGGGAATTTCGTACGGACCTGAGGCGGAGTACCCCGAAGCCCTGGTGACATTTACCGCATAATCGGCATAGGCACCGGCGTCCCAATACATTTCCATCTTCTGGGCAAGGATTTTCCCCTCCTTGGAGACTCCGGTTTTTATGTGATACGTCAAGGCGCTACGGCATGGCAGCAAGGAGAACTCCTCTTCCCTGCTTGCCTGGAATTTCACCGGCCTTCCGCCGGCCTTCTTGGAAAGACACGCTGTCAGCGGTTCGATGTGGATGCCGGCTTTCCCGCCGAATCCACCTCCAACGTGCGGTATTACCACCCTGACATTGCTCAGAGGAAGGGAGAACGTATTGCAAAATAGATTACGGACGGTAAACGGCGACTGTGCACTGGTATAGATGGTCACCTTGTCCCCCGAACCCCACGAAACGATGGCGACATGGGTTTCCATCGGAACATGCTGCACACTGGGATTGTCGTACTCTCGTTCAACAATATACTCACTTTCGGCGAATCCTTGTTCCACATCGCCTTTCCGCAGTTTCGTCCAGTTGGCAATGTTGGTGTTGGGAATCGGGGTGAAAACTTCCTTGACATACTGGTAGCTGCCCAGATCCGGATGGACCAACGGAGCACCTTCTTTGCGTGCATCCATATGACTGAGCACGGGAGGCAGCACCTCATACTCGACTTCTATCAAATCGACGGCCTTGCGTGCTATCTGCAGCGATTCCGCGGCTACCGCCGCTACAGCCTCCCCGTAGTGGCGTACTTCACCTTTTGCAAGGATATACTTGTCTACGATATAGAGACCAAGCCGATAATCGAGCTCGGATCCCGTCAACACAGCCCTCACCCCTGGCAACGCTTCGGCCTTCGAGGTATCGATGCTGAGTATTTTCGCCCGTGCATGCGGACTCTTTTTTACTTGGGCGTAGAGCATCCCAGGAAGCACCATATCGCTGACATAGGTGGCTTCTCCTGTGAGCTTGACCCTGGCGTCGGGGCGTATTTCACTTTTCCCTACACTTTTCAGAACAGAACGATCGAGGGTTTCATACATACTCCAACTCCTCCTTCTCCTGCAACTGTCCGGTGACGTCCAAAATTGCCTCGATGATCTGCTCATAGCCGGTGCAGCGACAGAAATTCCCCTCCAGGCCTTCCTGTATCTCCTCTCGTGTCGGGCGGGGGTTGTTATGAATCAGCTGCCTGGCAGACATGATCATGCCTGCAGTGCAGAAACCGCATTGGACAGCCCCATGGGCTTCGAAAGCCGCCTGCAAGGCGGAAAGCACACCCTTTTTTGCCTCCCCCTCAATCGTCTCTACGATTCCACCATCGGCTTCCACGGCAAGGACCATGCAGGAATTCACCGTCTTTCCATTGAGAAACACCGTACAGGCACCGCATTCTCCGGCGCCGCAGCCTTCCTTGGTTCCCGTCAAACCCAGGTCTTCGCGCAGAAACCGAAGCAGGGTACGGTTTTCCTTGACCTCACGTTCATAGACTACTGTATTCACCGTGACCTGTATCAGCATGAGCTCACCTCCCCAAGCAAATACTTGGTATATTCCAATACCATAAACCTGCGATATTCTTTGGAGCACCTGACGTCGCTGATGGGGCTTATGATGGAATCAACTTCCTTGAGTATCGCTTCCATCGGAAGAGAGCGGTCCAAAGGCTTGGTTGCCACAGGCGTTGGGGCTGCCGAACTCACCGCAATGCGAATCCTCCCGTTGACTATGGCTGCTGCTACACCGACGATGCCCAGGTCATGCCCCTGTATTCTTTTCAACTTTCGATACACCCCTTTTGCAGAAGCACTACTTGGGGGAATATGCAGAGCCGTTACTATTTCATCTCTTTCCAACACGGTCTTTTTCACCCCGGTGAAGAAGTCACCGATGGCTACCTCACGGGAGCCCCTCACCGAAGCAATGGTGATTGTGGCATCGAGGCACAACAATGCAGGGGCCATATCGGAACATGGGGACGCGTTCACGATGTTCCCCACCACAGTGGCCCGATTACGAATCTGATAGGAGGCGAGATCCTTCGCGCAGGCACACAAGAGCGGATGGTATTTCCTCACCTCTGCACTACCAAGAATGTCATTGATGGTGACGGCAGGCCCTATCGACAGGGCGAGGTCCTGCTGCAAAACGAGATTCCAATACGCAGGAATCTTCTTCAAGTCAATCAGCAAATCAGGGTGGTAGACACCCCCTCTGATTCCGACCAATAGATCGGTTCCACCAGCGAGCAACTTTGCTTGGTGTGCATTGGCGGAAAGCAGTTCCAACAAAGCAGATTCCGTGGTAGGTCCCCTGTACGAAAATTCAGCAATCATACGCCCCCCTTACCCATGATTTCCGGCAAAAGACCATACAGCAGGCCGGAAGCTGCATCATATCCAGAACTATGGCCCAATCCAGAGAGCACCTGCAAAGCCGCTGCATACTGCACCTCATCAAGCTGGTCTGAACAAACCGTCTGGGCAAACGCCACCAACGCCTGGGAAAACAGATTGTCGCAGGCAAGAAGCAGCATGCGCTTTGAGATATCGGTTGTGCGTTGGGATGAATCGTAGAGCAATCGACGAAGCTGTGTTGTGAAGGCTTCAACAAAATCAGTGAACGAGCCTTCCCCGGCTGAACGGGCGAGCATGAAGAGGGCGAGGAGAAACCCACAAAGGAAATCATCACCTACCGGGGTGGAGCCCGCTCCGAATCCCAAGAGCTTCTGCATTCCTCGTTCAGCTGTAAGAAGATTTCTTGTTTGGACACCTACGAGAAGAACTCTTGCATGGTGTGAAAAGCATCCGATAAAACTATGGTTATCATCACGATGATGGATAATCGCATCATATACCAATACGGCACCTTTATCGTGTTGTGCCTTGGTAAGCATGGCGCCCATGTGCGTAAGGTTCCCGTTGTTCAGGGAACAGGCAGCAGGAGCTGCCTCATTGTTTGGATGCACCCGCATGGATCCAACAAACGAGACCCATAAACCGCAATCGAAACTCAACCGATCTTCCTGCAGCAGAACCTTCTGTCCTCTCGCAAGACCAAGCAAGCTGAATTGCGTACACGCAGTGGATGAATGCATGAATGCGGTGCATGGGTGAAGCTGCTCCGCTTTCATCACCAAGGCGCAAAGGCCGTCGTCTTTGTCCTGGAGATTCAATGAAGTGTTGAATACAGAGTGCACCAAAAGAACCCTTGGGGAAGAAGGAAAGCGTGAGCCCATCACCTCAATGGTCCCCAACGGACCGTCAGGCCATGTGGTGCGCATGAAACAACGCCTCCTTGATGGCGGTATCCACTTTCTCTTTACCCCAGAGGATGTTCCGTCTTACGATCGACTTAGATTGTTCAACATCCCTAGCTTCCAACGAAAGCAGCAGATCAAGATGATCCTGACAGGTCTTGCGCATCCTGTCAGGATCGGTTATGTCCGACAACCGGACGAAATGGATCCTCTTGGCGATGTCGTCCAACATCTGCATCATCACCAAATTCCCCGCTGCGGAACACAGCGTCTTGTGAAAAAGTTCATCCTCGGTTGCACAGAGTGCCAGGCCCTCGGGCAACGTATCAAGCATCACCTTCCAACGTTCCTGCAAATCCTTCAGTATGGAGGCATCCATTCCTTTTTCACACAAGGTCTCCACCACGGCAAGTTCCAGGACCAGCCGGGTGTCATACAGTTCATTGACCTCCCTAAGGTCAATCTGCCTCACCATATATCCTTTATGAGCTTCCTTGGTGATTAATCTGGCCGATACGAGACTGCCCAGCGCCTCCCTAACAGGAGAGCGACTTACTGCAAACTCAGCACACAGTTCTTCTTCAGTCAACCGATACCCGGGTGTGTAAAACCAGGTTATGATTCGCTGGGAGAGAGAATCGTAAATATCAGTGCTGCGTACCGGACTACCCATTGGGATCCTCCTGGGATGCTATTGCTTGAAAATGAATACCTTCACGGGATCGCCCGGTCGTTCATCCGACTCCACCACGGTTGAAACCAACTTCATTCCTGTTTTTGGTTCATCCACTTCCAACTGCCCCGATGCCCGAAGCCCGTTCTCGAATTCCACGATGCCGAACATCATATTCTTCTTTGTGTAGCCTTCAGGCAGATTCCACAACCGCGTCCAGGAAAGCAGGGTGCACGGGCCTTCCAAATCAAATTGCTCCCATCCCTTGCCGGTCACAGGGTCCCGGCGGCTGTTACAGGTTTTGCACACCATGGGGGCTGGGTAATACAGTGTCCCGCACGATTCACAGCGGTAGGCTGAAATCTTCGGTTCCTTCACTTCATACATGCTGAAATCAATCATGGCAGCACCCTTACTCCTTTGCGCAAATCAGCGCGACGACGTTATTGCCGAACCCACCGAAATTGACCGACATACCATAGCGAGGATTACTCACCTGCCTTCCTTTCTCAGCTTCTCCGCGCAACTGTCTTACCAACTCCACCGCCTGGGAGACACCGGTAGCCCCTACCGGATGGCCTTTGGACTTCAACCCCCCGGATGTATTGATGGGAAGCTTCCCGTCGATATTGGTCAGGCCTTGCCTCACCGCCAAGAAGCTCTTGCCTCGTTCAAAGAACCCCACCTCTTCACTGATGGCCAGTTCAAGAATGGAGAAAGCATCATGAAGCTCGGCAAAGGAGATATCCTTTGGTGTCAGCTTCGCCATGGCGTATGCTTTTTCAGCGGCGATCCTTACTGCATCAAGCAGCAGCGGGTCTTTTCTGTTATGCACGCAATGGGTGTCGGTGGCACTGGCTATGCCTGCGATCCGAATCGGTTTCTTGGGAAAGTCTTTCGCCTTCGGGCTATCCATGTTCACCAGCAATAGCGCAGCGGCTCCATCACTTACCGGGCAAGTCGAGTACATTCGCAGCGGTTCGGCTACATACGTATTCACCACCGCGGCTTCAGGGCCGTCGCTGATGGCTTCAATCGAGCACGGGACCTGGATATGGGCGTACTTGTTCTTTGCACCATTGGCATGGTTTTTCACCGCCAACAGGGCAAGGTCGCGTTCGGTCAGCCCATATCGTTCCATATACATGCGGGTGAACATTCCACCGAAGGCGGGGAGGGTGAGGCCCATGTTGTATTCGGCTTCGGTATGCAGCATGGTTGCTACATAGTCGGTGCCGACCCAACCCGAGACTTTGCGCATCACTTCTCCGCCGACCACCAATACAATGTCCGCCATGCCGGAGGCGATCGCCATATACCCGATCTTGATTGCGCTGGCCCCTGAGGCTGGTCCATTTTCCACCAGTTCAGCCGGGACCGGTTCCATATCCATGCGACTTATCAAGGCGGAAGCCACGGCACTTTGATGGCAAAAGAGACCGCTTGCCATATTGCCGACGATTACCTGGTCCACTTCCTTCCTTCTTGATAGAAAATGTGCGTCCTCCAAGGCATCAGTTGCAGCATACGATAATACATCCGAAAGGTCATATTCAGAGGAATTACCGAATCTGGTGTGCCCGATTCCTACTATTCCAACGTTTGCCATTGCTTACCTCTTGAATCCCGGGATCTGGGGATATTCGGCGGGCATGATCAATTTTTCCGCCGATTTGAGATCTTCAGCTGAAACCGGCCTGGTGCCGGTGCACTTGCTTGCCCGTACAGCATCCCAAAGCGGACGAGTCAACACGTAGGTGGGGACACCACCCAATTCATGCCTGACTTCGGGGAATTGGGAGGAGCGGTCCTCCAATTGGTACTCGATCATCCATCGCTTGAAGCCATTGGGGCTCTCTGCAACGATGTAGACTTCTTCTTCCCCTAAAATGTCTATGTGGTGTTCCATTTTTGCGGCAAACAATTGCGCCCCTACCCTGAGCCCTCGCTTGATCGTCAACGTATGCAGGCTCATACCCAGCTGCGGCGTAACGGCACGGCTGGTTACAATGCCGGCGATGACTCCGTCGATGGTCCCGACCAGGACAAACTCATTCGCCACCCGGTAGCGATACCAGCCTAGGATTTCCGAATACATGCGAACAGCTACGATGTCGTAGAAGTCCTTCGGAACGCCGATCAGCGGATACAAGGTTCCCAGCAAGGCTCCGACTTCTTCCCGCTTTGCTTCCCGAACCACCATCTTCTCCCCTGATGCCAAGGTGATTACCTTGGGGGGATAGGCCTTGAGCGTCAACTCAGGAGGTCTCAATATCTTTTCCATTGCGTCCAATGCCATTTTGCGGACTCCTTTTTTTACCTGTGCTTTCTTGCTTCTTCGTGCAACCAAGCGTTCCTGCTGCCTGCAACATCCCCAAAGCGGGTCAGTTCGGCTTTTGCCTTCTTTGCCATCAGCATCTCATAGCGGTCGTCGTCGACATGAGCCACGATACGGGCAATGGAGGACTCCCCATCCACAAACCGCCAAGGATAACACCCGATGACCGCCCGTTGGTTGAGCAATAGGTCGAGGTCTCCCCCGACACACTCTGCGTGGATGATTCCATGGTTGAACATTTCAATATGCATCAACTGATACTTGTCTTCAGTAAAGAACTCATCCAAGGGCATGCCGTACTTTTCCTTGAAATGTGCATCACATTGCTTGGCTTCCTTGGGCATCCAGTCCCTGATTTTGGTGTTCATGGGATGGTCTGCGCTGCCGCAGTCGACTCCTATCCACCGCAGTTTCTTTTTCTTCGCCCATTCAGCGAACTCCCTATCGGGTCCGGGGTGCTTGATCATGTATCTGATTTCGTCACCGGTTGGCTGGTCCCATCCATAGTGGTGATACCCGGTGTGGATGATCAGGATGTCTCCCTCTTTCACTTCGACGCGCTCTTCGACCATGTCCGAGGTGTAGACATCATAATCGCCGCACACGTCGGAAAGGTCGACGATGGCACCTTCATGCACCAAGAAGTCCATATCCAGTTGTGCAATATCCTTTCCCGGTGTATAGAAATGTATTTCTCCGTCAAGATGTGTTCCCACATGGTTGGAGTGGGTCACCACTTGCCCGTTTGCACCGTTGGGTGCAAGCCGCTTGAAATATTGGACCTGTAGCGGTATATACGTCGGCCAAGGTGGTGTCCCAACGCCCAAGGGAATCGTCAGATCGATTACTTTCATTGCTTTCTCCTTTTTTTGCTATGATCGGAGGGTGCATACTCGTCGGCAAAAGCCAAGAGAGCATCCTGAAAACACTTGATCGGAGGTTTCACCAACCCGGCTCCCACCATCCCGATACCCGGCTCCTTGTGTGCGATGCCGGTGTTGATGACAGGAAGAATCCCCTTCTCAACCACCTTCCTTACATCGATGCCGGTGGGAGTCCCTCGGAAATCCAAAATGGGGATCCTATATTCCCTGTTTTCGGCCAGGGTGATGTTGTACATTCGTTTGGTGTACATAATTGCATCGGAGGGTGTTCCTCCGACGAACTTGACGATGGAGGGCGAGGCTGCCATGGCAAAGCCGCCGATGCCCGATGTTTCGGTGATGACCGAGTCCCCGATGTCCAAAGCGGCATCCTCGGCTTTGAAGCCGGGGAGATACAATCCTTCGACGACGGTCGCCCCGGCGGTGAACCAACGGTCTGCAAGACCTGAGATTTGAATGCCGAAGTCCGTACCGTTGCGGGCCATCGCAGTAATGAGCGTACTTCCTTTCACGTGCTTTGCGCTGTCCATCGTGCACTTTGCCGACGGCATCGAGAGGTTGAGGAAGAAGTGATCGTTCTTGTGCATGAAAGTCAGTACATCGGAGATGTGTTGCTTCGGTTCGTCGAGCAATACGAGATACGGTGCAAGCTCGCGAATGACCAGCGATGTTCCCGCCCTGTTGCGGTTGTGGCCCTCATCACCCATCTGCAGTGCCTGTACTATCAAGGAACGCATGTCGATCGGTCCATGGAGCTGCAAAGCTTTGTTGAGAATCGGAGCGAGGATGCTTTCCATCCAGTGAAGCCGGGAGAGCACTTCCTCGTTGTATGCTCCATAGCGAAGGACCTTTCCCAATCCTTCATTCAGTGTTGCATAGGCTTTATTCTTGTAGGTGTCGTTCTCTACGATCCATACCGGCATACTGCAGCTGATGATGCCGGCCATGGGGCCGACTGCATTATGGTGATGACAGGGTTCAAACTCAATGGCACCTGAAGACGCAAGCTTTTCAGCCTCGTTGGCATCCTTTGCCTTTCCTTCATACAACAACGCACCAATGACCGCTCCCCGCATGGGACCGCACATGCGCTCCCAGGTGATCGGGGGTCCTGCGTGCAACAACAGGTTTTCCCGCATGCCGGGGATGACGTCCTTCGCCTTGGCGATGCCCAGCAGCATTGGCTTGCTCGCAAGAACCCGCTCCACCGCTTCTTGGTTGGCTTCGTTACAGTCGATATCCTTGATTGTATCCATCCGGTTGAGTGCGTCGATCAAAACGACATCACCGCCGGCAGGGGGTTTCCAATCCAGGTTGTACACATCGGCACCACAAGACTCTAGATTTTTAGAAAAGGAAGCCAAGCCAAGGTTGACTGCATGGACTCCCTTTTCAAACAAGGAGAGTATCGGTCCTACGGGTGTGGCATCGGGAAGGTCCAGCGGTTTGAGGGTGATTTGTGAAGGCGATTCCATGCTCTCTTCCTGGTTTCCGACACCGGTTTGTTTGAGGAGAATTCTCTGTGCCAGTTTGACGGCTTGATAGTTGGAGGGCATCACCACTACGCCGGCTTTTTCAAGGTTTTGTACTTGGAGGGCAAAACCTTGCGGATCGAGTGGGGTTCCGGTTACTGAAGCAACGATGCTCAGGTACCCTCCCCGCTTGAGAGCTGCCTGCTTGGCTGCAACCAGCGTGGGTATCATCGCTCCTGCCGGGTCGTCGCAGCTTCCATACCCTAGTACGCAATCGAGCACCATCACGGCAATTGAAGCGTCGTCCATCTCCTTGCGGATCCGGTCGGTACGCGTGGTGGGGTCGATCATGGGGTGTGGTCTTCCCACGGTAAAGACATCATCACCTAGATCGACGATGGTGTGACCGATTGAGACATGCGGATCCAAGAGTCTCAAGGCTGGGTTGGTTTGGTTATTGGAATATACGTTCTCCTTGAGGTCCGAAAGGGATAACCAAGCCTCATCACACAGCGTGCCTCCTGTATAATATCCGCGGATATTGGTTTGTTCGGGCAGCCTGTGCTTCGATTCCCTGAGAACAATGGCATCGATGGTTTCATGGTCCAGATCGAAGGGCCAATCATCGTAGTGTTCCCGTTTTGGGAGGTTTTTGCCGCTAAGGGAGGCTGCAATGCGCGCCGTCTCCTCAAGATTGGAGGCCCAATGGATCAAGGGATGGTGGGGAAATTGATGCGCGTCGGCTCCGATGAAGTGTACAACCGAGTTCTTCTGTGTCCGTACCAAGGCATTGAGTACGGTTGGTACCAATTCAGGGGCTGGGGGTTTGGATACTACGACAATGAGATCGGTGTTTGGATCTTCACCAAGGGCTCTGATGCCTTGCAGCATCATTCTCCCTCCCACGGCTTTGTTCTTCAAATCCCGTCCTCCGGTGCCGATGGCTTGGCTTATGCCGCAGCCCATCCGATCCAGCAGGCATGTCACTTCCTGCAAGCCGGTTCCTGAAGCAGCAACCAACCCGATGGAACCCGGGGCGACTACATTGGCGAAACAGAGCGGTTTTCCTCCGATTATTGCGGTTCCGCAGTCGGGACCCATGACCAACAAGCCTTTTTCCACGGCACGCTGCTTGAGGTCTATTTCATCTTCCAAGGCAACGTTGTCGGAGAAGATCATGACGTTCAGGCCGAGGTCCAGGGCTTTTCGTGCTTCATGGGCTGCGTAGATGCCTGGTACTGAGATAATTGCCAAATTGGTTTCACTTTGTGAGCGTACTACATCTTCTACGCTGCAATACGCTTCTTGGGAAGCTTCGGCTTTTGAGCTTCCTCCCTTGCCTGAGAGCAAGGTGTCCGTAAAGGCAAGCATGGCGGGTATATCACTTTCCTCAGGGCAATCAAGAGCTATGAGGAGGTCGGAAGGGGTGGCCTTTTCGAGTTGGGTGGGAGAATATCCTTGGTCTATGAGCAACTGCACATTCATGGCGGTGCCCATGGCAACTGTTGCGGATTCGATTTCTTCTTTAGTTTCCAGATCCCTGCTGAGTAGCATCAAGACAACAGAATCGACGTACATGTCTTTCTTGACAACGACTTGCTTCATCAAGGCACTCGCTTTCCACACCGCTGGAAAAGTACCCAACTTCTATTTTATAC
>NZ_DJGW01000023.1:0-9284 GCF_002432845.1 Sphaerochaeta sp. UBA5836 | reverse complement strand
GAACGGATGAGGTGCAGCATCGAATAGGTCTGCTCCTGCTTGTCCCTGCGCACGGTCATCAACATCCAGTTTTGGGCGAGAATGAGAATGACAAAACAGAGTATGAGGGCGGGTAGAAACAACAGCAGTGTTCTGGATGCAGGGATTTTGTGCTCAGCTTTTCTCATAGGTTGTTCAAGTATACCATAGAGAACCTCCAATCCGCGGGAAAAAGAGTCAATCAGAAAGCCACGATACCGTCTCCCAGACAGCAACCCCGTCGTTGTGCTGCCGAGGGCCGGGTGTACTTCTGCCCTCCCTGACGATGAAGGCAAGCTCTGTTCGCATAGCCGCCACCACATCCGGTTGCTCGGCCTGCACATTCACCGTTTCTGAGATATCATAATCCAAGTCGTACAACTGAACTGAAGGAAGTCCTTGTTCATCCATACTGCTGCTGGCAGGGTATGACCACCCCCCCGAGCCCTTGCACATCTCAAGCTTGTACTTCCCCTTTCGAAGGGAGAGTGAGCCGTCAATGCTCTGATGGACCAAAGAACCGCGTACTTCAGGGTGAGTGCTGTCTGAGAGCAGCGGCAGCAAGCTCACACTGTCAACCGCCTCATCCTCGACCAAGCCAAGGTCAAGAATATCGGCTACAGTTGCATAGAAATCAGAAAGGCAGACAAGGTGGTTGGAAATTGAATGCGGTTCTATCACTTCAGGCCAGCGCATCAGAAGCGGCACCCGGTGGCCTCCTTCGAAAATATCCGACTTCATACCCCTGAAATGATAGCTGGGGTTGTGTCCGAACCGTGCCAGCTCCGCAAAATCAGCCATCGGGGAACAGCCGTTGTCGCTGGTGAAGATTACCAAGGTATGTTCGTCGATGTCGCTTTCCTTGAGCGTATCGAGCACCCTGCCCACCACATCATCGCAGTGCAGGACAAAATCCCCATAAGCATTGGTGTTCGATTTCCCTCTGAAATTGGGATGGGGAAGAATGGGTGTATGGGGTGCCGGGAGGGCGAAGTAGAGAAAGAACGGCCGATCCTTGTTCTCCCTGATCACCTCCAAGGCCTTGTCTGTGAGATGGTCCAGGACCTCTTCATGCACAAAATCGTCGGCAGTCAAGCCCTCCCGCCAAAAGCCCTTGCCTGTTCCTTTTGTAGTTTTGGTGGGAACAGCGGTGAACCGGTCGTCCTTGATGTATACGTAGGGTGGCATGTCCAGAGACCCGCTGATCCCATAATAGGAGTCGAACCCCACACTGGTCGGCCCGCCCTTGATGGGCTTGGTATAGTCGATCGGATGGCTGTCGCCGAACTCAGCTGCTTCAACAAAACCATCTTGTTTGGGAAGGTCCATGCCCAGGTGCCACTTGCCTACTGCATGGGTGGCGTATCCGCCCTTCTTAAGAAGCTGGGCGACGGTTTTCCTGTTCTCATCAATCAAGGGGGCAGAGAAGCCTCCCAGCACATAGCTTTTCAGCTGTGAACGCCAGTTGTAGCGCCCGGTTATGATGCTGTACCGGCTGGGAGTGCATACAGCACTGGTGGCATGTGCATCGGTAAAACACATGCCTTGTTGTGCCAAGCGGTCGAAGTGGGTGGTGACGAAAGGACAATCGGGGTTCAGCGATGAGACATCACCATAGCCCAGGTCATCTGCAAGTATATAGACGATGTTCGGCTTCTTTCGCACCTGTCCACCCCTCCCTAGACACAGCACAGGGCCTCGAGGGCCCTCTGCTAGTGTATTTGCTTATTTGTACTGGCGAGCATAAGCAGTATTCATGAGGTCCAACACAGACTTCAACTGCAGCTTCTCCAGGTTTGCGATGTACTCGTTCCATACCTTGTCGTCGTTGACATCCAACGAACCAACCATGAACTTCACAGCACTCTGGCGGATATAGTTGGCAAGCTCGCGCTTGACGGTCGAGAACTTCTCACTCTCTTCGGCGGTGTACTTCAGTACAGGAACTTCTACAGAGGTATCCTCGTAGGGCTTGTACAGATTGGTGGTCTCGTCAAAGAGGGTCTTCTCGTTGTTTCCCGGCAGGTAGTACTCAGGGTTGTCCTGGGTCATGGGCTTGGAAGCCAAGCCGTTCTTCAAGGACGGGGTCATGGCTGCAGTATAGGTCTGGATCCAGGTGTCGTTCTGGGGGTCCTTGTCGTTCCACAGCTTCAGCTGCTGCCACACGGCAGGCTTTCCATCAAGACCGACCTGGTCGCTCTTCGCCCAATCCCAGGCTTCGCCCTTGAAGCCGTTGCGCTGGAGCAAGGTGCCCTCGGGGCTGTACATGAAATCGAAGTAGCGTATGATGGCCTCTGCATACTTGGTCTCGGAACTGAGAACCAGCTGACCAATCTCAGGATTCTGGAAGAAGGCAACCGAGTATTGGACACCCGCCGGTCCCTTCAGGGGAGCGATGGCGCGGAAGTTGTTGAAGCGCTCCCCACCGATGGTGGCAAACTGGCCTCTCCAACCACCTGCTACAAACCCGACGACCGGCTGGGCGGAGCTCTCTACGAGCTGGGTCAGCTGGCTGGAGTCCTGGGTGAAGGATCCGTTGTAGAGCAGGCCTTCCTTGTACAGTTTGTTGATGAAGGCAAGTCCTTCGCGGAAAGCAGCCTTGTTCACTGCAGTGTCGACCTTGCCGCCATTCATCATATAGCCTACGTTGTCGTCGGCATTGGCATTGATGTTGGTATCCAAATCGCAATAAATGAAGGAGTTGAGCAAGAAACGCTCGACTTGGTCGGACCAGCCGATGATGGAGCCGGCAAGCGGAATCTCATCTGCCTTGCCGTTGCCGTTTGCATCCTGTTCCTTCATTGCCTTCAGCACCTGGTAGAACTCATCGGTGGTGGTGGGGGTTTTCAGGCCGAGCTTGTCAAGGAACGGCTGATAAACAAACATCTTTGCCTGGTTGGAGCAGTGGTAGCAGCCTTCAAGGCGGGGCAGCGAATAGATGTTGCCGTCGATGTTGGTCATAAACCCGATACCGCCGGGGAACTCTTCAAAGGCCTTCATCATGTTGGGCATCCACTCCTTGGAGTAGAACTTGTTCAGCGGCAGGAACAGGCCTTCCTGAGCGCCATAGGTGGTTTCCAGGGTATTGTTGACTGCAAAACCGAGGAATGCATCAGGGTAGTCGCCGCTGGCGAGTACCAAGGCGAGCTTTTCGGTGGCTGCCTGTTCGGGGATCATGATGTAGTTCACCTTGATACCGGTCAGTTCTTCCATGTACTTGGTGAACCGGTTGGTGTTGAAGTCCTCTACACAGGGGGGCTGTGCGACCATGATGTCCACCGTGATGGGAGTCTTCACGATCGGGAAGGTCCCGACAGGGGTATACTCAACAGCAGATTTTGCCGAGGCACTCTCTTTCGAGCCTTGGGCGACCAACGAGACCGGCAGCAAGAGCGCAACCAGCAATACGATACATAACGTTTTCTTCATGGATTCCTCCTATTGTTTGCAGCCTCCACAGGGAGACTGTGTACTCCTAACCTTTGACGGAGCCAATCATGACTCCCTTGACGAAAAACCTTTGCACGAACGGGTAGATTACCAGAAGCGGAACACTGGCTACAACGATGACCGCATACCGGATCGTCTCGCTGAGCCCCTGAGCCCTGATGGCCGCCTCGACATCTACGGTCATCGAGGGTGTGTTGCGGTTGATGATCAGGATATTGCGCAGCACAATCTGCAAGGGATAGAGGGCCTGCTTCTGCAAATACAAGAGTGCATCGAAGTACTTGTTCCACTGCCCTACTGCATAGAAGAGTGCAAGGACGGCCACAATCGCCCCGCTTAAGGGGAAGACGAAAGAGAACAGGAAGCGAATATCCGAGCAGCCGTCGATCTCAGCCGCCTCGTACAGCTCGTCGGAGATGTTCTCCTGCAGGAAGGTACGGGCAATAATGACGTTCCAGACCGTGATGGCATTAGGCAGGATGATCGCCCACCGGGTGTCGTAGATACCGAGGTTCCGCACCACCAGATAGAGGGGGATGGTTCCACCGGTGAAGAGCATGGTAAAGAGGATGAGCTTGGTCACCACCGAGCGCCCGTAGAACTCCTTGCGCGAAAGCGGATAGGCGAGCAGCATGGTAAGCAGTACGCTGACCACCGTCCCTGTTACCATATAGTAGAGGCTGTTCATATAGCCGGTTCCGATCTGCTTGTTGGTAAAGACCGCCTTGTAGCTGATCAAGTCAAAATTGACGGGAAACAACCACACCTTCTTGGCCATCACTGCCTGGGGTTCGCTGAACGAACACGCTACGATGTAGAGCAAGGGGTAGAGCACAATGACCAGACTGATGAACAAGAAGCTGTTCACCATCACTGAAAATACTCGGTCAGTGAGAAGTTCTTTTCGTTTGTAGTGCATCACCACAGACCCCCTTCCTTGTTTTTAGTCTTGGCGATGTGGTTGAAGGTCAGAATCAAGACGATGTTGATGATTGAGTTGACCACATCGATGGCGGTTGAGTAGCTGAAGTCGCTGTTGATCAAGCCCATCTTGTAGACGTAGGTGGACATGATCTCGGCAGCCTGCAGGTTGAGCGGATTCTGCATAAGGAAGGCCTTCTCGAACCCAAGGCTCATGACAAAGCCCATATTCATGATGAACATGATGACGATGGTATTCTTGATGCACGGCAGGTCCACATACCATATTTTCTGGAACTTGTTCACCCCGTCGACTTTCGCAGCCTCATAGAGCTCGGGGTTTATCCCGGTCAGGGCGGCAAGGTAGATGATCGCGTTGTACCCGGTGTTCTGCCAGAGCGCCGACCAGACGTAGATGTGCTTGAACAGGTGGGCTTCACCCATGAAGTTAATCGATTCCTTGCCGAATACCGCCCTGATCGCATTGAACAGACCCAAGGCGGGGTCGAGGAACTGCATCAGGATGGCTACCATGACCACGGTGGAGATAAAGTAGGGAGCGTAGGTGACCATCTGTACGCTCTTGCGCCAGACTTTCGAGCCGGTCTCGTTCAATGCGATGGCAAGGATTACTGCCAAGGGGATGGATGAGACCAGGGCATACATGCTCAGCGAGAAGGTGTTGAACATGATCTTCAGGCTCGAGGGGTTCGTGAAGAACTTCTCAAACTGATAGAGGCCCACCCAAGGGCTGTTCCAAATCCCTTGGCTGACGCGGTAGCGCTTGAAAGCAAGCAGGACGCCATACATGGGAACGTACTTGAAAATGATGAAGTAGAGCATGGGAAGAGCAACAATGACATAGAATTGCCAATGTCTGCCCATCTTTCTTCCCAAGCTGAGCTGTCGTGGTTGGTTGAGTGCGTTCTTCATGACAAAATCGTCGCATGGAAGTCAGAAACGCATAAGAGTCAAGTTTCCAAAGCTCGGTCAGCTTACGATTGCTGCAAGGCGTCATTTTTTGCAGGATAGGTCGAACTTTGAAAAAATGACGCAGTACAAGAAGGTTCTTGGAAACTTTGACTCTGTTGTACAACCTGTACTCGTACTAAGCTACCAATGATCAGATAGGAGATACAGTGATGAAACGAGAAGCAGTACAACAGTGGCTCGATCTACAGTTCGGCCTCTTCATCCATTTCGGGCTCTATTCTATTCCCGGCGGAGTGTGGAAGGGAGAACCCATCACCCGGGGGTACTCTGAGCAGATACTCTCCCACGGCTACCTTCCCCAGGCCGACTATGAGGCATTGACTGCACAATTCAGCCTCCCCGAGTTTAATCCTCAGCACATTGTTGCCACGGCGAAAAGAGCTGGAATGCGGTACTTGGTTATTACAACCAAGCACCACGACGGATTCTGCCTGTTCGACACTGCTACCACCGATTACAAGAGCACGAATGCAGCCTGCAGGCGTGATATTGTCAGGGCATTGAGTGATGAGTGTAAAAGCCAAGGGCTTGCCTTCGGCATCTACTTCTCCTGGATCGATTGGCACTTCAGCGAAGCCCTGCCCATCAGCAGCCATAACAGCGACCCGATTCCCCCTTCCCATCAGAGGTTGAACATCGCCCAGCTGACCGAGCTCCTTTCCAACTATGGCCCAATTTGTGAGCTATGGATGGATATGGGCGCTCCTACAGAAGCGCAGAGCCAGGAAGTCTATGACCTTGTACAGACGCTGCAGCCCCATTGCATGGTCAACGGAAGAATATGGAACGACAGGCAGGACTTTCTGACCATGGGGGACAACCAGCTTCCTACCGTACCTTTGAATTGTCCGTGGCAGACTCCCGCCTCCATTTATAAGGAGACATGGGGGTATCGCAGCTGGCAGGTCCGGGGGGACAAGGACGAGAAAATTCAAGAGTTGTCAGATACTGCAAGAAAGGTGGTCCAAGAAGGGGGCAACTACCTGCTCAACATCGGCCTGATGGGAAATGGCGCCATCCAGAGCTTTGAGCAGGAGGTGCTCGAGGGCATCGGAGCTGAGCTGGCCAAAGATCCGCTGAAAAGAGAATTGAATAAGAGAAAGCTTCCAATGATATTACTTGATCAGCCTTGTCCTGAGCCTTTGACTGCTTATCGCTATACAGGAACAGAGTACTACTCCTATCGCCCCATTCCCACCACCCTTTGCTGGAGCCTTGAACTGCATGAGGATACCCAACTCTCCATCGGCTGGAAAAGTGAGGGAGCCCTTGCCAAGGAGCAGAAACTCTGCCTTGAGGTTGGAGGAAACCACTACCGCAGCTCCCTGCAAAAGGGTCGCTTCTCTGATGTGTTCGTCACTGGTTTGCAGCTGAAAAAAGGAACCCATGAAATCAGGTTACATACAATCGGCGATGAGCTTACAAGAGCCGAGCTTGTCGACACCACCATACGACTGGTACTAAGAAAGGAAGAAACACTATGAAGATTGAGATTTGCCTGGAATCGATCGAGAGCGTGCTGGCCGCCGAGGCAGGAGGCGCCGACCGCGTCGAGTTCTGCGCCGACCTGTTCGAGGGGGGCACGACTCCGTCGCTTGGGGCCTTCAAGGTGGCCCGCAAGCACAGCAGCATCGCCATGAATGTCATGATTAGGCCGCGCGGAGGCGACTTCTGCTACAGCGCTCTTGAGTTCGAGGCCATGAAGGAGGATGTGAAACTCTTCAGGGAGGCGGGGGCCGACGGTATCGTCTTCGGAATCCTTACCCCCGACGGGGAGATTGATGTACAGAGGAGCAAGGAAATCATCACCCTTGCCCGGCCCTGCTCGGTCACCTTCCACCGCGCCTTCGACATGACGCGCGATGCTTCGCGCTCTCTGGAGACGCTCATTTCCCTGGGTGTCGACCGGCTTCTGACCAGCGGCCTGGAGGCCACGGTCATCGAGGGACTCCAGACACTGAAGATGCTGGTCAGGCAGGCCGGAGACAGGATCATCGTCATGCCCGGTTGCGGGATTACCGAGCGCAACTTCGCCTACCTGCAAGAGCAGGTGGGGGCCAAGGAGTACCATGTGTTCGTCCCGGGAACCTACGAGTCGAAGATGACCTACCGTCCCGAGCACATCTACATGGGTGGCATGCTCAGGCAGGCCGAGTTCAGCATCAGCCACACCGATGCCAGTCGGGTGAGCGCCATAGTGGGGGCCAAGCGATGAAGAAGCGAGTCTTTGTAGGGGGGCTCCACCACGAGAGCGACACCTTCAACCCCATCATCACCGGCAGGGACGAGATCTGGGTCACCAGGGGAGCGGACCTGTTCATCAAGCGCGAGAGCTCAGCAAGCGGCATTATCAACACCCTGATAGCCGCAGGCTACGAGGTCGTTCCCTCCCTGGTAGCGCGTGCGGTGCCCAACGGAGTGTGGGATCACGACTACTACCAAGAACTTAAGAGAGAGATGCTGCAAAAGCTTACGGAAGCAGGAGCGATCGACGCAATCTGCCTGTCGCTGCACGGAAGCATGCGTGTCGATGGGATCGGAGAGGCCGAGCAGGATCTGCTCGAAGCAGTTAGAAAACTACACCCAACTACTCCTTTATTCACCAGTCTGGACATGCATGCAACCCTCACCAAGAGGATGCGCCATGCAGCAGACGGCTTTGTCGGCTACAAGTGCGCCCCCCACACCGACACCTACGAGACGGGCATCCATGCCGCATTGATGGTCATCCGCACCCTGGAGGGAGGAAAGAAGCCGACGATGGCGGCGGTGCGCATCCCCATGCTCATCGCAGGCGAGCAGAGCGAGACCTCGGTCGAGCCGATGAAGAGTCTGATCAAAGAACTCAGGGCAAGGGAGCAACAGGAGGGCGTACTCGCCTGCTCCTACCTTTTGGGCTTCCCCTGGGCCGACGGGAAGGAGAATGCGGTGCATGCGGTGGTGGTCACCCAGAACGACCAAAACCAAGCGAATGCACTTGCCGGAGAACTTGCACACCTCTTCTGGTCCAGAAGGAAGGAATTCGGCTTCTACAACGAGACGAGGATGCCTTCCGATGCACTGGAAGCGACCAAGCAGTCGATTTCCGAGGGCGTATACCCGGTGGTCATCAGCGACAGCGGTGACAACCCCACTGCGGGAAGCAGCGGCGATGTCACTAATTTCCTCTCTCTCATCCTCTCCGACCCCGTTCTCTCCAAGCTCGAGCCTCCCTTGCTCTACCAGGGCTTCTACGACCCGGAGGTGGTCAGAAAAGCATTCGAACAAGGCGTAGGTGCAAGCTTCGAGTGCGCCCTCGGGGCGAAGTTCGACACGGTCAAGAGCAGGCCTGTGAGGGCAAAGGTAACGGTAAAAAGTTTGAAGAAGCAGTGGGAGGGGGCCAATGGTGCCGACCTCGCCCTGCTTGATGTTGAGGGAGTTGACGTGGTGGTTGCATCCAAGCATGTGGGCTGCTATGACCCGCAGATGATGAGGGTGCTGGGAGCCGAGCCGAAAGAGAGAAAGGCCATTGTGGTGAAGCTGGGCTACCTGGAGCCTGAGATCCGCGCCATTGTAAAGCGCTCGATGATGGCTCTTACCACCGGCTCCTCCGACGAGCTCTTCGAACGGCTTCCCTACAAGAACCTTCCCAGGCCGATGTATCCGCTGGACAAGGAGTTCAAGGCCGAGTTGGAATTGATTTAGGATTTTCACCGTATTCTTTGTGTGTTTTGACGACAAAGGGGAAGCCGAGAGACTTCCCCTTTGTCACAACCATCCAATACTACTGCTTATTCGTCACATGTATCTTCTCCATCCAATCCTTGACAGATTGGAAAAACTGGTCCTATACTAAAGGAGTAAAAACGTTTTGCGTAAATTTGCTAATCCAAATAAGGAGGATCTGCATGAAAAAAGTAATC
>NZ_DJGW01000008.1:1881-5676 GCF_002432845.1 Sphaerochaeta sp. UBA5836 | reverse complement strand
GTAAAGATATTTATCCGTATAGCATGGTTTTATAGGTGGTACATAGGTAACACACTACAGATATATGTTCTAGTAGTATTATCGCTACTCTTTGCAAAAAAAGGTTTTATTTCATGAATTGCATAGTTTTTGCTGCAAAATCATGCCCATAATAAAACCCTCCGCCATGGAGGGTTCTTTGGCTACTCAGGGTTGTTTCCTTCGGTTATTCCCCTTCTTCACCACCACAGCCTTATCGTAGCATTGAAGAGGCAAATCGTCAATTTTTTCTTTCTGTGCAGTATAGTTTGTTCTTGAAAATACTGTATGTCATACATTATTGTATGATTATGAAAGAAGACCCGATTCTCACCAACCTGATCACCGAGCTGAAAAGAGGCACCTTGACACTGTGCGTACTCAGCCAGCTTGCCCAGCCACAGTATGGCTATTCGTTGTTGCAGGTACTTTGTGACAAACAGATTGCCATCGAGGCAAATACGCTCTATCCGCTGCTTCGTCGGCTGGAGGTTCAGGGGCTCTTGGAAAGCAGTTGGGACACCAGCGAAACACGACCGAGAAAGTTCTACCGCTTAAGCAGCAAAGGAAAAACCATACTTGGCGAGCTTGCAGCTGTCTGGAAAGAACAAACCACTCAGATACACACATTACTTGGGGAGGATGTATATGCATGACCTTATAAAGCGATATGTAGAAGAAACAGTCAGGCATCTGCCTGCCAAGGAAAGAGAGGAAGTAGCGCTTGAACTTGAGGCGAACATCGAGGATATGCTTGGCGGCGACAGCTCAAGGGAAAAGGTCGAAGAGGCCCTGCTCGCACTCGGCTCACCTGCAACACTGGCTCGTCAGTACCGAGGCAAGGAACGTTACCTCATCGGGCCCGAGACCTTCGACCTCTATGTGATGGTACTCAAAATTGTGAGCTTGGTGGTCGGTTTGGTAACCATGGTGATCACCTTTGTCTCGCTGTTTTTTGCATCCGACCCGATCAACATCGCTCAGATGATCGCAAAGGTTCTGGCATCTGTTTTTTCCTCCCTCTCAAGTGCATTCCTCTGGGTTACCATCACCTTTGCCATCATGTCCTACTACCAAGTCAAAACAGAACCGGATCAGTGGAATCGTAAAACATTGTATGAACTTGAAGAAGCTCCGACGAGGCGCATCAAGAAAAGCGACAGCATCGGCGACATGGTCGGACTCTCGATATTTTTTGTTCTCTTGATAGTGATGTATAGCAGGTCGGACCTTATCGCCATCTACCGCAAGGGAACAGGCCCTATTCCCCTCTTCGTCTCGCATGCAATAAAACCCTATATCATCGGCTGGATGATCACGACAATCCTGACTTTCAGCATTGCCGTCGTCAAGTACGCCAAGCAATTCTGGAGCACTACGCTGTTTGCACTCAGCGCCCTGGCCGACCTCGTGGGACTATGCTACTTCATCTTCCTCAGCACCAGGTGGAGCATCTACAATCCTGACTTTTTGATCTTCATTCCCGGCAGCATGGACCGATGGCAGATCATCATCAAGGCTGCATGCGTAGTCCTGTTGATTCTCACGCTGATCAGCCTTGCCGACGATGCCTATACGGTATTCAAGCGAACGAGACCGAACGAATCTGCAAAAGAACCTGCTCGGTGATCTGGCGGGACTCCTGGATGAATGGATTGTCATCCAGGCTGCCCAGAACGGCATCGCGTTCGGCAAGATTTCGATAGGTGCTTTCACGGAAGCGGTTGTTGAAATCCTTCTCCTTTGTCTTGAACACCTGATTCTCAATGTGCAACCGTATCCTTGCCACGTTCTCTACCAAGTCCTCCCACTGCCCGTTGTTGATCTGATTCGTTCCAAGGGCTTGGTAGAGCGTAGCCAATGCATGGATGGCCCGGTCTTCCTCATAGGATGCAAACCAAGCATCATAGGTATGGTGGACATCGTCCCAACTGGAGAGGACCCTGTCCTTCAAGTCGGCTTTCAACTGTTCCACCCGGCTTGCAGGGACAAGCTGGCCACCCACATTCAGCCAATCTTCACGCCGGATCGCTTCTTTTTCCTGGAAGGAGGCAATGCTTTGCCCTGTTCCAAGACAGTAGGCTGAAAGGGTTTTCACCCCGTAGTAAAGCAACATTTCCTGATAGGCATGGTAGGCTTCCACCACCTTCAGAATTTCCACCGGTTCATTGCTGTTTTCAAGTCCCCAGGCATAAACATGGAGCGAGCTTACTTCCGAAGCTTTGTTCAGCAGCAAGTCCTTCCCCATCAGAATCAGGTTCTTCTGTTCCTCGTTGGATGCATGGGCTCTGTTGAAGTTCTGGGCAACCCAGAGACAGAGCAGGTCGCATGCTTCAAAAATCTCATTGACTGTATCGGGTGCCAGGTACTCGGTCTCTATGTGCTGACGGATGACCTTGCGCTTGTCCCGCTTGCGGTACTTAAAACTATTTCTCTCCAAGGCGTAGAGATTGTACATCCACCAGTAGGCAGGCATCACAATGCGGCGGCTCTCCTTGGTGTCGGCGCTGAGCAGGCTGAACGGGAGCGGAATATTCAGCTCATGCGGATAATTCCCCTTGGCTATCAGGACATAGCTTGCAAATTTGCAGTCGTACTTGAGTGTACTGGAAAGAGCCGGCCAGAAACCCCTGCCTGCCACCATCTCCCCGTCGTTTCCCCTGCTGTTGTGGTTCGATCCGATGTTGGCTCCGGCGGCCATGTTCGACTGGCCCTTGATCAAGCTGGCAATGAGAAAGGAGTTGTTGTGATGCTGCTCATGGCCTGAGAACACCAGATTGCTCAGAAGCTCGCAGCAACTGACCGTCGAATTGTCCCCGAGGAAGGAGTGGATCAAGCGCGCGCCGTACTTGAGATTGCAGTTGTCCCCCATGATAAAGCGGATCGCCTTGCAACCATAGAAAATGCGTGAACCGGAACCGATGATGCCGTTGACCAGCTCAACGCCCTCGCCGATTTGCACCGGTTCGGAAATCGTCGAGCGCAGCATCAGGTTCTTCAGCTTGTTCGCACCCTTGATGTATGAACCAGGACCGATCCAGACATCCTTGATGGTATCGCAGGACTTGACGACCGACTGCTCACCCACAAAGCCGTAGTACCCGCGGCGCTTATCCATTGTTTTTTCGGTCAGCTCCTCGAATATCCGCATCAGAGCCTGGTCATCACGATACGTACCCCACAGGAATGCATCGGAAGGAAGGATGCCATTGAAAGGGCGGATGGTTCGTCCGCCGGCTTCGTTCATGATATCGATGGTGATGCGTACTTCCTCATCCTCCCCCTCCTTGAGAATGCCGCTGCCGAACTTGGCATGATTGGTGGTCTGCATCTCCCCGAGCCGATAGAGAATGACATGGTGGTCGATGATGTAGTGGCTGAGGTAGGCGCAATCGAGAATGGCACAATGGTCGCCGATGTCGCAACTGACGATACGGCTGTTGGAAATACCGACAGGAACACTGAAATCATGAAAGCTGACAATGCTCTTGTCCATCTTTCCGATGCGGATCAAGCCGTAGAATTCGCTGTTGCGGATCAACGAAGGGTCGAAGGGTTCACAGACCAGCACATCGTCCCAACACGGGGAGGAGTTGAGGTTCTGCTCAAGGCTCTCGATTTCAGTTTTCGTCAGGTGCCGGTAGGAGGAAGCCGGCCGCTTGTTCTGCTGATTGCGAAGGTAGTACTCATCCTCTCCTTCAGGAAGAAAGGGAGCTGTAATAAAATCGTAGCCGAACCGTGCCTGGTCGAGGGTGATTACTTTGTCATTCATTGCAT
>NZ_DJGW01000008.1:0-1846 GCF_002432845.1 Sphaerochaeta sp. UBA5836 | reverse complement strand
CCCACATTCCTCACCCTAAATAGTACTTTCAGGGGGTAATTATTTTCAGGGTGCTTTTTACTGCCCCGCCTCCCTTTCCCGCTCCTGCTGGAGCACGGAGGCTGCTTCGAGGGCCTCCTTGGCGACCTGTTTCATCTGCTCGACGATCGAATCAAACCTGACGCGGTTGGCGACCCATTGCTGGACGACCTGCGCCTGCGGGCCCGAGAGTGCCTTGGAGACGGATCTGCCTGCAACCTTGCTGCTCCAGTACAGGTACGGCCCGTGGCGCTGGGCAGGGTCCTGGTGGCAGGGGCAGCTGCTCTTGCCGCAGGTGAGGTAGCGCTTGGAAACCGAGCCCTGCCACAGGAATCCGACGTCCTTCAGCTGCCCTGCAAGGGCATCGTGCCTGCGCAGGCAATCGTCGAGAATCTTCCTGGCCGTTCCGCTGTCCATCACGCATGTGCTCCTTGACCGGACCCTTGGTCCTACTGTACTATACAGTAGGATTGGGAAGCCCGTCAATCCCTTTCCCACCCAGGGAGGAGCCGCCATGAACGAGAACCCGTTCGCCGATGCATCGTTCTTCACCCACACCCACCTGCCGATAGCGGCAGCCTACTGCAGGATCCTCGATGTGAGGGGTGTCGTGGACCGCATGGTGCCCACCGCCATGGAGCTTCCGGCGGGCCTTGCCGTCCAGGCGATGGTGCTCGACGTGCTCAGCGGCCGCTCGCCGCTGTATCGGGTCGAGCAGTTCTGGGAGCACCAGGACCGCAGCCTCCTGCTGGGAAGCGACGTACCGCCGCACCTGTTCAGCGACACCAACCTCTCCAGGAGCCTGGATGCGATCTTCGAGGCCGGCCCGTCGAGGATCGTCACCGAGCTGGGCGTCGCCGCGGCGGGGGCCTTCGGCCTTGATGTGCGTGCCGTAAGCTACGACACCACCAGCACCAGCGTCTGGGGCGAGTACCGGCCCAGCATGACCGACCCCCCTGCGAAGGGGCCGCTGGTCACCTTCGGCCATTCCAAGGACAACCAGCCCCAGCTGAAGCAGTTCATGACCGAGCTGCTGTGCGTGGAGCGGGGGGTGCCGATCTTCGGCGCCACGCTGGACGGCAACTCGTCCGACAAGAGGTCCAACAATGCGATGCTTACGCGCATCGGCTCCCTGATGGCGCGCCACGGGCTGGGGGACGGGGCCTTCGTCTATGTCGCCGACAGTGCGATGGTCACCCAGGAAAACCTCTCGCTGCTCGGTGGGACGCGCTTCGTCAGCAGGCTGCCGATGAACTTTGCGGTTTGCACCCAGGCGATCGACCATGCCGTCGAGACCGGGCGATGGGTGGACATCGGCAGTCTTGCGGAGCTGGAATCATCGAGAAAGCCTGCCCGCTACAAGGCCCAGGAGACGCAGGTGGACATCGAGGGCGCCTCCTACCGTGCGGTGGTGGTCCATTCCGACGCCCATGACAAAAGAAGGCAGAAGGCCATCGACGCCGAGCTCGGCCGGTCGCTGAAAGAGATTGCAGCCATGGCCGGCAAGGTGGAGAAACGCTATTTCTGTGCACAGGATGCAGAATCTGCAGCCCGGTCGCTTTCCTCTGTGACGACATCCCTTCACGGGCTGAGGGCATCCTACCAAGAGACGGTGGTGAACAAGAGGGGAAGGCCGCCCAAGCAGGGCCCGAGGGCCACCGAGGTCCGCTACGAGCTGGCATGGGAAGCATTCATCCTTGAGGACCGTTTGAACCGGCTGCGCGAGCGGGCGGGCTGTTTCGTGCTGCTCACCAACGTCCCCTGCTGCGGGGTTGAATCCTTGGATGCACGTTCGCTGCTTCGCACCTACAAGGGCCAGTACGGCATC
>NZ_DJGW01000037.1:19219-24372 GCF_002432845.1 Sphaerochaeta sp. UBA5836 | reverse complement strand
TCGGTCATATCCTCATAGGAGAGGTCCGAGCCGAGTACCGACTGCCTCAGCGCTGCTCCCTGCAATCTGATCAATTCCTCGGCATCGGGGTAGAAGAGGTAGAGGCTGCCCTTGGTCCGGAGGATCTTCTGGCCGCGTTCGGCAACACTGGTGAACTCTATCAGCGAGTCGCTGGAGCCCTGTGTCCATGCCTTGAAGGTGCTCACCTTGGCACCGAAGCGGTCGGTTGTGGTAATGGACCCGGTTGAATAGGAGGTG
Source organism: Sphaerochaeta sp. UBA5836 (assembly GCF_002432845.1). Lineage (NCBI taxonomy): Bacteria > Pseudomonadati > Spirochaetota > Spirochaetia > Spirochaetales > Sphaerochaetaceae > Sphaerochaeta > Sphaerochaeta sp. UBA5836. The sequence goes on along the minus strand of NZ_DJGW01000037.1, from coordinate 24,114 downwards.
TCGAAGGTTTGCATCCCATCCATGGTTTTGATGATTTCATCTGCCGTAATGGCACTCAGATTGAGTGGAATGCAGAGCAGGCAAAGCAGGGTGGCTGTGATGACACGAGTACGGTTAGACATAGCGCAGGGCCTCCACAATCTGGATTTTTGATGCTCTTCGAGAGGGAATGAGCGTTGAAAGCGTGGCAGTGAGAATGGCATAGAACCAAACAAAGAGAGCAATCCACCAGTTGACCTGTGGGTAGAGGATGGAGGAGATTTCCATATCCACCCCGCTCATTGCCTCGGTGAAATTGAGTCCGACTTTACCCAGGACTGCGATGATGATGAGTCCGGCGATGGTTCCAACCGTGGAGCCTGCCATGCTGATGAACGACCCTTCCAGCAGAAAGAGCCGGGTAAGCTCCTTGCCCTGCATGCCTAAGGCCGCAAGGGTTCCTATCTCCCGCATCCGCTCATAAATTACCATCATGGTGGTATTGATGATGACGGTGCTGCCAAGTACAAAGAATACACCGGCCATGACGTAGTAGATGAACTTGGCGATGGAAAGGAAGGAATACATCATGTTCAAATCCTTCCATGCCTTGGTCTCGGTTCCCAGCCCAAGCTCTGCCTCAAGCAACTCCTTCACTGCTTGGGCGACGTCTGCTTCCTTGTACCCATCGGCTACCTGCAGGAGGATCTCCTGGGTATGGCCTTCCATGCGCAGCATGTACTGCGCCCTGTCCAAGGGGATGTAGAGGGTTTTCGAGCTCAAGCCGCCGACAGGAAACGATGCTATTCCTACAATCTCAAACGTCATGGCGTTCGATCCCCGCAGGGCTGTGGAGGTCAACACGGTGATTTTGTCACCCAGTTCAAGCTGAAGGTCGTGAGCCAGGATGGCTCCGATAAGCAGCTCATTCTTCCCCTTTTGGGGAAGCCTTCCTTCACTCACCAGGGAAGGAAAGTCAATGAAGGCTGCTTCAGTTGCAAAATCGACGCCGACGCCGAGTGCACCGTTGTTTTTCCCATCGAGATAAAGATTTGCCGGGAAGTTGATTCGGCTGGTCGCCGCTTCAACACCTTCGACGGATTTTGCAAGCGGCAGCACAGCATCCACATCAAGGCTGAGATGCAGAGGGTTGTACCGCTCATACTTCTCGAACGACTCGTGCCGGATTCGTACCTCGCCGGTATAGTAGGAGGTCAGGTTTGTCTCCATATCCGCTTCCATGCATTCAAACAGTGCGAGCAGCGCCATGATGGCCATGGCCGATACCGCAATGGCGATTGCAGAGAGTGAGGAACGGCGAAGATTGCGAAAGATATTGCGAAATGCCACAGCAGGGAGTTTAGTCGTCATTGCCAAATCTCCTATTGATGATGCAGGCAGGTGGGGATGTCCAGCTTCAATGCCCTTCGGATGGGGAAAAATGCAACCAGCATGGAGAGGACGATGCCGCTGGCAAACGCCTTGATGAGGGTAGGCATGCTCCAAGCGCCCCGCATGACGTTCTGGATTCTGAATCCGATATCCATATCCCTGAACATAAACCCGAAGTCGAACCCTACATTCACCAAGTACAGGTTGGCAAGGCAACCCAACAGAATGCCGACCACCGAACCGAGCAGCCCGATGCCGCCCGCCTCAAAAAGGAAGGCCAACAGGATGTGCCGGTCACGCATGCCCAGGGCGCGCATCATGCCCAGCTCGCGCATCCGTTCATACATGGCCATCAACATCGTATTGGAAACACCGACTGCCGCGATGATGAAGACGAGGAAGAGGATCATGCCGGTGCCGCCTTGCTTGGCCCCCAGGATCGCCAGATAGTCGCGGGCAAGGTCTTCCCATGTGTAGACGGCCAGGTTCGCATCGATGGCTTGAAGCTTCGGTTGCAAGGTGCCGACTATTGCATTGAGATCGCTTTTTTCAGGCAGAAGGATATCGATGCTCGAGACCGAACCTTCCATGGCGAGGTAGAGGTCGGCGGCCTGGATATCCATCATCACCAATGAACGATTCACATTGGGGTTGGGGCAGTTGATGATACCGACAACCTCCATATCGAAAGCCTCATAGAAACCGCCCTTGCCACGGGTGACCAAGGTGACCCAGTAGCCTACCTTCGCCCCGATATCCTCGGCAAACCAGCTGCCCAGGACAATGCCGTCCATTTCCCCGCTCTCCAGGAACCGGCCTTCGACCAGCGTATCCTCAAAACGATACACCTCGAAGTCGGTATCAGGATTGATGGCGGTCACTTGGACGCTCACATTTCCGTCCTCTCCGAAGTCCTCCTGGTAGAGGATCATGTCGGCGGCAAACAGGGTGCGCTCGGTGGCGGCAATGCCCTCAGCCTTGAGCAGGTCGAGAATTGGTTGAGGACTCTCGATCGACGCATCGAGAGGGAGGAAGTATCGGTCTTCCCAATATGCGGTATCGTAGACCCTCAGCGATGCGGTCTCATACCAGCGAAGATTGCGCATCGACTCAAGCTCAGCTCCAACAAGCAGAGAGTCGACGAATACATACATCATCAACCCAAAAGCGATGGCGACAGCAGTTATGGCCGTCCTGCGTTTGTATCGCATCAGGTTCTTTGCCGCCAGCTGCAGGATGAATTTCATCACTGCCTCCTTTCATCGCTTACGATGGAGCCGTCATGCAGCTGCACCAGACGACGGGCATACTCCATGACCATCTTGTCATGGGTGGAGAAGATGAAGGTCGTGCCGAACTTCTCGTTCATCCGTTTCATCAGCTTGAGAATTTCTTCTCCGGTCTTGGAGTCGAGGTTGGCTGTCGGCTCATCGGCCAGGATGATCTGCGGTCTCTTCACCAAGGCCCGTGCTATGGCGATTCTCTGCTGCTGACCGCCGCTGAGCCTCGATGGACGACGATTTTCCATTCCTTCCAGCCCGACTTCCTTCAAAATTTCATAGGTGCGTTGTTTGACCTCTGCTTCCGGTACATCAAGCAGGGAAAGGACGAAGGAGACATTCTCATAGGCGGAGAGAACGGGAATGAGATTATACGTCTGAAAGATGAAGCCGAGGTTCTGTCTCCTGAAGGTGGTTTTCTCTTCCTTGTTCATGGTGCTCACCTTCTGTCCGTTGATGCTGATCTCACCATCATCGATGGCGTCGATGCACCCGATGAGATTGAGCAGGGTGGTCTTGCCTGAACCAGATGGGCCTGCAATGGAGAGAAACTCCCCGTCCTGAATTTCCAACGAGACCTGCTTCAGTGCACGAACAATGCTTTCACCTGTTTTATAATTACGGCTTACCTTTTCGACCTTGATCATTTCTTGGTATCTTCCTCAACAGGTTTTGCCTGTTTGTTCTTAAGTTCTTCCACCTTCTGCATGGCGGCCGTACCCATGACGGCACCGAAGTCCATATGGTCGAGAATGGAGGCGGGCATCAGCATCATGGAGTTGTTCTGGCGGATGCCCTCATACACCATATTCATCGAGCGCAGCTGCAAGGCTATCGGGTCGTTGGCATATTGTGCCGAAGCCTCGGTGAATTTCTTTGCAATCTCCACCTCTGCAGCCCCAAGGATGATGCGTGACTCTTTCTCCCGTTCTGCCTGAGCCTGCTTGCTCAACGAGTCCTCCAGTTCCTTGGGAATGATGATGTCGGTGATTTCGACCGAGAGAATCGAGACACCCCAAGGATTGGTCTTTGCATCGAGGGCTTGCTGGATTTCCCGACCCAGTTCCTCGCGTTCACTGAGCAGACTGGAGAGCGGATGCTTTCCGATCGAATCACGAAGGGCCGTCTGAGCCGAAAGAATCACCGCTTCTGTGTAGTCCTCCACTTCAAGAATCGCCCGTTTTGCATCCCAGATCATCCAAAAGGAGAGGGCGTCGACATGCACCGGCACGGTATCCTTGGTAAGGGTCTTTTCTGCACTGAAATCGGTTGCCCGAATGCGCATATCGATGAATTCAGCAATACGGTCAACCACCGGAATGAGGAAGATCAGACCGGGACCGTGTACCTTGTGGAACTTGCCCAACCGCAGGATCAGGACCTTGTCCCAGTGATAGACCAGCTGGAATGAGGCGGAGAGCAGCAGTCCAAGGGTGGACAGCAGCGTGATGGGATAGAGATAAAGGGAGAGGCCTCCCACGACACCAACCCACAGCATGAGAATGAGGGCCATCACTACCGCCCAGAGAGGAAAAATGGTTACAACCAAGGCTGCGACAAAGGTTGCCGTGCTTACCGACACGATTGCATCCAGCTGGGTGTATGGGTAGACGAGCAGCTGTACAACCGCCCCGAGGGCCAAAAATACGGCCAAGCATACAAACGAGATCGATCCATAGCTGAAGTCCCGCTTGAGGACAAACCCCTTCATGTTTTTGATTCGTTCAATTTTTTTCTGATACAGGTTCATACTGTTCCCTCTTTTTTCTGTGCTTCGGCGCCTATGTCTTCTATAATTTGCTGGATTTCCGCCAGGGTGAAGCCGTAGCTTGAAGCCTTGGTAAGATACTCCTTGGTGATTTGGGAGAGGATGCGTTCGCGTTCAATTGCATCAAGTGTGACTTTCTTGTCGCTGATGAAGGTTCCCGACCCCTGCTGGGTGACCACGATGTTCCGTATCTCCATTTCAGCATACGCACGGGCGACCGTATTCGGATTGATGCTCAAATCAACGGCAAGGCTTCGGACAGTGGGCAGCTGAGCACCTTGTTCCAGCCTGCCGTCGGCAATGGCCATCTCCACCTGGAAGATTATCTGCTTGTAGAACGGGACTCCGCTCTTCATATCCAGGCTGAACTCCAACTTAGGTTCTTCTTTCAGCTTAACCACCGTGTGCTCCTTCTTGTACTATTGTACTGGTGTATTAGTACAATGTCAACAAAAGCTTCTTTGTGTCTATAAAAA